>NZ_JBXUGI010000006.1:0-217231 GCF_057180465.1 Chryseobacterium sp. HNCC26DJ238 | reverse complement strand
CATTTGGCAGATTGGATTAGTATTCTTATGAACTGATTCACCCACCCATTGATTGTTACATTAATACGATTGATCCATTATTACACTATTGTATTCTAGTGAGTTGTTTCACCTACCCATTGATTGTTACATTAGTAAAATTGATCCACTGCTACACTATTGTATTCCGATGAGTTGTTTCACCCACCCATTGATTGTTACATTAATATGATTAATCCATTGTTACATTGACAAGATTGATCCATTGTTACATTAACAAGATTGAAGTGAGAACAGTGTAAAGCTCAGCATCAGAAAGGGCAACTTTATGGAGAGAAAGTTGGCTTGAAATGTTTTCAGGATATAATATCCAATCTTCTGCGTGCGATTTTTGATCGCAGTCTTTAAAATTGCTGGTAATTTTGTTTGTACTGTCATTGAAATTTTCTGCCATCCACACCATACATCTCACCAATGGTCTTGCAGGGAGAGCCTTAGTATCGGCTGATTTTTTTTAAGAACTCGGCAAAATCCTGGGTCATGCGTGTTCCTTTGGCAATAATATTCCAATCTCGTTGAATGATGTTTCCGCTTTTAGTATCGGTCCATCTTCGGCGTTTGATGTGGAGCTTCACGGTTTTTCCGCGAAGAGGAAAATCATCAACTGTAATAGCGGAACGAATCCTTTTGACTGCAAAACAAGCGAAGAAAACTCTTTTGGAACTGTATTTTTCTCTTCAAAATAAAGATTTAGAATTTTGTTCTCTTCTTTAAATTTGATCATCTCAAAATGCTCAATCAGCAGTTCAGGTAAAAATAATTTCAGAAATTCAGCATTATTTAACATTAAACGAAATTATTATTTTTTATATTTTTCTCCCCAAGTTTTGTGACTGTGCCCTTCAATGTAGCAATAATCGATGTCGTGATATGACAAATCGGATTTGTATTCTCATTGATCGTTACATTAATATGATTGATCAATTGTTATACTATTATTACACTATTCTAGTGAGTTGTTTCATCTAACCATTGATTGTTATACTAATACGATTGATCTATTGTTATATTGACAAGATCGATCCATTGTTACATTAACAAGATTAATTCATTGTTACATTAAATTGATTGATCCATTGTTACACCAAAAAAAATTGTTGTATATTTAAAATTTAGGCTGAAGTTGACACTCTCTTTTTACCATCAAGCAGATCGAAGTGGAATCTGATATTCGCAATATTTTTCCACTTAGCATATTTAAAAAGAAAAAATCCAATTAACATACCCAATGTGTTAAGAAAAACATCATCCACATCAGCAACTCCTCGTCCTGAGATATACTGAATTGATTCAATAATACTGATTGCAATGAGAAAGAATAAAGTAATCGGAATGAAATTGTTGAATTTTTTAATGCACAAACCTAACCATCCAAATGGACTGAATAGGAATATATTTCCAAATATGTTGACAATAAAAGCTTGATTGTCAATATTATTGTCATTAAAGAAATGTTGTATCGTTATAAACGGCTGATGCTGGATATAGGAAATTTCAGAAGGTTCTCTACCAGATGCATAAAACATCATATAAAGTAAAACGATGGTGTATAAGGCAATAAATACTGCAAAATATCTTTTCATAGGTTTCCATTTAGGATTAGTAATAAAAAAGAGGTTGAAGTGCTTATTAGTTTTTCATATAGCTTAATAACAAAAATCTTACCCTTATCGTATGCCGTTAAGACAGTTTATAATTGTTTACGACTATTTAACATAATAAAAAAACCTTACTCAATAAAGTAAGGTTTATATCTATCAATGGTCTGCTGATCAGACCTGGATTACTCCTAAATTGAATTTTTCTGTAATGGGTGAATGATCCGCAGCCTCGATTCCCATTGAAATCCATTTTCTGGTGTCAATTGGATTGATAATGGCATCTGTCCATAATCTTGACGCAGCGTAGGTTGCTTCTGTTTGCTTCTGATATTTTTTTGAAATAGAATCAAGGATTTCTTTGCGCGCTTCTTCTGTAATCTCTTTCCCCTGTTTCTTCAAAGTAGATTCCTGAATCTGAGATAAAACCTTTGCAGCCTGTGAACCGCCCATCACAGCCAAATCAGCCCATGGCCACGCTACGATCAATCTTGGATCGTACGCTTTTCCGCACATAGCATAATTTCCGGCTCCGTAAGAATTTCCAGTAATGATCGTAAATTTAGGTACTACTGAATTAGCAACAGCATTGACCATTTTCGCACCGTCTTTAATGATGCCCCCGTGCTCAGACTTAGAACCAACCATAAAGCCGGTAACGTCCTGTAGAAATATTAAAGGAATCTTTCTCTGGTTACAGTTAGCAATAAACCTTGTTGCTTTATCCGCAGAGTCAGAATAAATTACACCGCCAAACTGCATTTCACCTTTACCACTTTTTACCAGTTTTCTTTGGTTTGCTACAATTCCGACAGACCAGCCATCAACTCTTGCAGTAGCACAAATAATACTTTTGCCGTAATCTCCCTTATATTCTTCAAACTCAGAATTATCAACCAGGCATTTAATGATTTCCAAAGTGTCATATTGATCTGCGCGGGAAACCGGCATGATTCCAAAAATATTATCAATTTTTTCTTTGGGTGGAAAACTTTCAATTCTGTCAAAGCCTGCCTTTTCATAGCTTCCGATAGATTTCATTATATTTTTGATTCTGTTTAAAGCATCCTGATCATCTTTAGCTTTATAATCTGTAACTCCCGAAATTGAGCAGTGAGTCGTAGCACCTCCTAAGGTTTCATTGTCTATACTTTCTCCGATAGCCGCCTTCACAAGATAGCTTCCTGCAAGGAAAATAGAGCCTGTTTTATCAACGATCATTGCCTCATCGCTCATTATAGGAAGATAAGCCCCTCCGGCAACACAACTTCCCATTACAGCTGAGATCTGAATGATTCCCATCGCACTCATCTTAGCATTATTTCTGAAAATTCTGCCAAAATGCTCTTTGTCAGGAAAGATTTCATCCTGCATCGGAAGATAAACGCCTGCAGAGTCCACCAGATAAATAATCGGAAGTTTGTTTTCCATAGCAATTTCCTGAGCTCTCAGGTTCTTCTTTCCGGTAATAGGAAACCAGGCGCCAGCTTTTACAGAGGCATCATTGGCGACTACAAGACATTGTTTTCCGGAAACATAGCCCATTACAACAACAACGCCACCACTCGGGCATCCTCCATGTTCCTCATACATTTCATAACCGGCAAAAGCACCAATTTCAATAGAATCTGAATTTTTATCGAGAAGATAGTCTATTCTTTCTCTTGCTGTCATTTTTCCTTCGTCACGAAGCTTTTGAAGCCTCTTTTCTCCACCTCCCTTTTTTATTTCAGAAAGTAAACGATTTATTTCAGCTAATTTTAATTTGTTTTGATCTTCTCGTTTGTTGAATTCAATATCCATGAAATTTCTATTTTAATGTGCCTAAGATACTACTTTTATAAAAAATGAAATATAACAGAGTTTTATGATTCAACGCAGTGAAAATCAGAAAATTATGAAATATTTAACACACATAAGTTTTTTTATGTTTGTTTTTTTTATAATTTTACATAAGAGGAAAGGAGCTGATTACTCCGCTATAATTCCTCTGTTCCTAGTTTATTTTTTTAATAGTTTATTATTTGAAGGCCCTGAAAGTTCTATAGACTTTCAGGGTTTTTTTACTATTGAAATTATTATCAGGTTAATTTGATATTAAGCTGAAAATTATCAACGTTTTAACAAACTCTATTTGTAAATTTGTCCGTTTATAATTCGATCGATAAATATGCGAAAATTAGCTCTTTTCAGATTACACTTAATTGTTTTTTTATGGGGATTCACTGCAATCTTAGGAAAGTTGATTACCGCCAATGCATATATTCTCGTATTTTACAGAATGTTGTTTGCTGCTTTTTTTTTATTTGTATTTATAAGGGTTTTCAAAAAAGAGAGCATCAGGGTATCAAAGAGACTTTTTTTTCAACTTGCAGCAATCGGATTTTTTATGGCGTTGCACTGGCTTTGCTTTTTCTATTCGATTAAGGTTTCGAACGTCTCTATTGCACTTAGCTGTCTGTCTTTATCTACATTATTTGCTGCCATTTTAGAACCTCTTGTTTTTAAACGAAAGATTGATCTTTCCGAAGTAATAATGGGAGTGGTAATTGTTGCCTGCATTCTTCTTATTTTTAAAACAGAATTCCAATATAAAGAAGGTATTTTCTTTGGAATATTATGTGCTGTTTTCGGAACTATTTTTTCAGTTTTCAACGGAAAGTTATTTGGAAAAACAAGTCCGGGAAATATTATTTTTTACGAAATCTTTAGCGGTTGGCTTATTTTAACTGTATTTTATTTATTATCAGGTCAAATATTTTCAATGAATGAAATAAATTTCCGAGATTTGTCGTTAATATGCTTGTTGGCAAGTGTTTTTACTGCTTTTCCTATGCTGGAATCGGTAAAGCTTATGAAATATATTTCGCCCTTCACATTAATTTTAACAGTAAATTTAGAACCAGTCTACGGAATTATACTAGCTTTTTTTATCTTTGGCGAATCAGAGCATATGAGTCCTGTTTTTTATGTGGCTTCACTCGTTATGATTTTAGCTATTGTAGCGAATGCACTGATCAAAACAAGGAAACAAAAACAATTAACCAAGCATCAAACTGAATGATGAAAAAATATCTTTTATTACTATTTTCCCTTTTATTTGGGTTTTCTCAATCTCAGATTATCAGAAAATATTCCAATGAATTTCTAAATATCGGTGCCGGAGCCAGAGGTTTGGCAATGGGGGGAGCCGTAATTTCTAACCAGGATGACGTGTATTCTCCGATGTGGAATCCCGCTGGTCTGAAAGGAATTACTAAAGACTGGCAGGGAGCTGCTATGCATGCAGAATATTTTGAATCGATTGCCAAATATGATTATCTGGCATATGCAAAAGTTTTGGAAGAAGGGGTTTTCGGAGTTTCAATTGTACGATTGGGAGTTGATAATATTTTAAATACCACTCAGCTGATTGACACAGAAGGAAATATTGATTATGATAAAATCACGAAGTTTTCACAGTCAGATTATGCAGGGATCATTTCTTATGCTTTCAACCCTGGTGGAAATCAAAAATTAGATGTAGGGGTCAACGCAAAAATTGTCTACAGAAATGTCGGAAAATTTGCCAGCGGTTATGGTTTCGGTTTCGATGTAGGAGCTATTTATAAAGCTGATAATGGATGGAAGTTCGGTGGTATGCTTCGGGATGCAACAACGACGGTGAACTTTTGGAGTATTAATCAGAACGAATTATCGGCAGTAGTCAATGGTGAAGAGTTTAATCCTGCGCCTACTGACAAAATGGAACTTACGATGCCCAAGCTCAATGCCGGAGCAAGTAAATTATTTGAAATTAACAGCAGTCTATATATTTTACCTGAAGCAGGAATTAATGTTGATTTTGCTAAAACAGCGGCACTCCTTTCAACAGATTTTGCCAGTATTACTCCTTATGCAGGAGCTGAAGTTGGCTATCAGAAAATGATTTTTGTGAGAGTAGGGGTCAACAGGTTCCAGTCCATAACAGATATTGAAGACTTACAGAGAAAAGTTTCATTCCAGCCAAGTGCCGGTTTGGGGATCAGATACAGAGGGCTTACACTTGATTATGCTATCAGCAATTCAGGAATAGGCGGATCTAACTTTTTTTCCAATTTCTTCTCTCTGAAACTGGATATGGGAGAATTTAGAAATGATTAGGAATTACCATTATTGAAAATTATTACAATGAAGAAACTTTCAACAATTATCGCATCGGTCTGCTTTACGTTTTCGTATGCTCAAAAAGTTTCAGACTATAAATATGTTGCACTGCCTGAAAAATTTACCGGATTCAAAAATGATCAGTATAAATTAGATATACTGCTTTCTAAAACACTTAAGCAAAAACAGTATACGGTAGTGTCAGGTAACAGGAGTCAGTGGCCTGCAGATGCCAATTCAAATCCATGCAGCGTTTTGAATGCAGATGTTGTGAACGACAGCGGTTTTTTGAAAAACAAAATTATTTTGGAATTTAAAGATTGTAATGGGAAGACTGTAACAAGTCAAAAGGCAGGTACAACAATTAAAGAATTTGAAGAAGGTTATCAGGATGCTTTAAAACAGGCTTTGGTAAGCGTTCCTGTGTCGAGTCCCAAAACTGCAGGCAGCCAGTCAGAAATAATCGTTCAGGAAGTACAGCCTTCAGAACCGGTAAAAGTAATTCCTCTCATTACAGAAGAAAATTCGCCTAATCAACCAGGAAAATACACAAACGGGAAAGTGAATTTACAAAAGGTTATAATAGCTGCTGATCAGTTTATTTTGGTCGAAAGTAGCAGTTCTGTGCCTTTTGCAACTTTTAAAGAAACAACAAAGAAAGATGTTTTCAGAGTTAAATTAAAATCCGGAGAATCAACCACCGGATATGTAGAAAACGGAAATATCGTGATCGAAATGCCAAAAGGCAATGATAATTATACAAAAGAAGTTTTTATCCTGAAATAATAAACTAATAAAAAAGCCTTATCTGTCACCAGATAAGGCTTCCTTAAAATAAACCATAAAAAACTAAAACTATGGTAATAGAACAGTATCTATTACATGTATAACACCATTCGACTGATTAACATCAGCGATTGTTACTTTTGCCTTATTGCCTTTTGCATCTGTAACATACAAATCATTTCCTTTTGTCCAGAAAGTAAGTTGTTCTCCTTCTACCGTTTTCATCATTGCTTTTCCATTTCCGGCCTTTACTGCTGCCCAAACCTGCTTAGAGCTGTATTTTCCAGGTAAAACGTGATACGTTAAAATCTTGGTAAGCATTTCCTTATTTTCAGGTTTTACTAGATTTTCTACTGTTCCTGCAGGCAATTTTGCGAAAGCTGCATCAGTAGGAGCAAATACGGTGAAAGGTCCTGCACTTTGCAGAGTCTCTACCAGACCGGCAGCTTTTACGGCAGCAACCAAGGTCTTATGATCTTTTGAATTAACTGCGTTTTCTACAATGTTTTTAGACGGATACATTGGTGCTCCACCAACCATTACTGTCTTTTCTTTCATTTTCTGTGCAGCTGCATTTCCACTTAATGCGAATGATAAAGCAACCATTCCTAAAGCCACGAATTTTGATCTTGTATTCATTTTTTTGATTTTTTTTAAATTATTATTATTTGAGTTGTGAGTTTCTTTCTCTGTTATTGATATCTACGACAGTCTGTAGATTTTAGTTTTTAAAATTTAAAACATTTGTTTTATTTAATTGATAATCAATGAATTAATTTTATTTATTCTTTATTTCTTTGCTTTTTGATTGGGAACAAACTCAAGAGAAACCGAGTTCATACAGAATCTCTTTCCAGTCGGTTTTGGTCCATCGTCAAAAATATGTCCGAGATGAGAATCACATCTTCCGCACAGTACTTCGGTACGTTCCATATTATGCGAGTTGTCTTTTCTGTATTTAACGCCATCTTTTCTTAATGGTTGATAAAAAGATGGCCACCCGCAGGTTGTTGCAAATTTTGAAGTAGATAAAAACAGTGGATTTCCGCACACTGCGCAGTAATAAGTGCCTTTTACATCAAATTCATAATATTTGCCTGTGAATGCCATTTCTGTGGCCCCTTCTCTGGCCACCTGATATAATTCGGGTTTTAAAATTTTTTTCCATTCTGCATTGCTGACTTTTAAAGGGGTTATGTTTGTTTTAGAGTAATAGGGATTTTTAGTTTTAAAGTTTGATGACTGAGCTGCATAATTTCCGAAAATCAATGTAACCATGAGCATGGAAAGTATTCTGGTGATGGTATTTTTCATTTTAATAATATAATTGTTTACAGTTATATATACGAAATAAAATTTCTCAAAGATTTTATACTTTGTATCTATTATTTTACTAAATTTGATAAGTAAAATACATCATATTAAAACTACCTATTCGGAAGAAGAACTTATTGCTTCGCTCAGAGAGAAGAGTGAATCAGGTTTTCACCATTTATATGACCACTATTCAGGGGCATTATATGGTGTGATTCTTCGAATTGTACAGTCAAAAGAATATACCGAAGAAATTATTCAGGATGTTTTTATGAAAATCTGGAATTCAATCCACCAGTATGATACTGCTAAAGGACGTTTCTACACATGGATGATCAATATTGCAAGAAACACGGCAATTGATTATCTGAAATCTAAAAGCTTTCAGAACGAATTAAAAAACCAATCACTACCTGATTTCGTATATAACAATGCGGAACTCTCAACCACCAATAATTCAGATTTTATTGGACTTAATAATGTGCTGAAATCATTAGAGTCTGACAAGCAGGAGCTTATTGATTTAGCATACTATCAGGGGTACACGCAGAGTGAGATATCAGAAAAACTGAATATGCCTTTAGGTACTGTAAAAACAAAAATGCGTAATGCATTGATGAAATTAAAAGATTTATTAAAAGATTATCAATAAAATTGAATAGTAAAGAGTACATATCATCCGGAATTCTAGAATCTTATATTCTAGGTCATGCTTCTCCTGAGGAAGCGGGTATTCTGGAGTGTGTGATGAAGAACAATAATGAAGTAAGAGAGGCTTTTGAAGAAGCCCAAAAAACTTTGGAGATGCTTGCCAATGCGCAGGCAGTGACCCCGCCCAATGATTTAAAGACAAAGATTTGGGATAAAATTCAACAGGAACAAAATGTTGAAGTTGAAATGCCTGTAATTCCTATCCGTGGTAATATTGAAAAGGTAAATACAGAAGCAGATATTCAGGTTGTTAAAAGCAGTAAAAATAGTAATTGGAAGAACTTTGCAGTGGCAGCCTCTGTCCTGTTTTTAATCAGTATAGGAATTAATTTATATTGGATCAACAGCCAGTCAAAAATTAATGAGCAGCTGGTCAAAGCAGAGAGTGAGCGGAAATCCAGTCAATTAGCGATGCAGAGTATGCAGCAAAAATTAGATATTTTTGCAAACCCCGATATGAAAAAAGTAGTATTGGCAGGAGTTGATAAACACCCCGAGGCGAAAGCTACCGTACTGTGGGACAGTAATTCCAAAGATATTTACTTATCTGCAAATTCTCTGCCAAAAGCACCGGAAGGAATGCAGTATCAGTTGTGGGCAATTGCAGATGGTAAACCGGTGAGTGCCGGAATGTATACCGAAGATAAAGACAGCAGAATTGCACTTTCCAATATTACCAATGCACAGGCATTTGCCATCACTCTTGAAAAGAAAGGTGGAAGTGAAGTTCCAACGATGGAAAATATGTATGTAATGGGAGGTGTATAAAGTTAATCATATAAGATTTACATTAAATAAAAAATGAGCTCAGAAATTTCTGAGCTCATTTTGTTTTTTAAGAACGGTTAAAAAATTCGTAAACCATCTTTCCTTTACTTTTTCCTAAAATCTCTTCCAGAGTTTCCAGATTAGCCTCTTTAATGCGTTTTACTGATTTTAATTTGGAAAGAAGCATTTCAATCGTTTTATCCCCAACGCCGGGAATCTCTTCAAGCTCCGATTTTATCGTTGAATTCGTTCTTCTCGTTCTGTGGTGTCTTACACCAAAACGGTGGGCTTCGTCTCGCACCCTCTGAAGTACTTTCAGTGTTTCAGATTTTTTGTCGAGGTAAAGGGGAATAGGATCTTCGGGAAAAAAAATCTCTTCCAGCCTTTTGGCAATACCTACAATCGTAATTTTTCCGTACAGTCCAAGCAGCTTCAGGCTTTTTATAGCTGAAGACAGCTGTCCCTTTCCACCGTCAATCAAAATCAGCTGTGGTAAATTCTCACCTTCGTCAAGCATTCTTTTATACCTCCGGAAGATTACTTCTTCCATCGTTGCATAATCATCGGGACCAATAACGGTCTTAGGATGGAAAATCCTGTAATCTGCTTTGCTTGGTTTACCGTCTTTGAAAACAACACATGCTGAAACAGGATTGGTTCCCTGAATATTAGAGTTATCAAAGCCTTCAATATGGCGTGGCTCAACAGGCATTCTCAGAAGCTTCTGCATTTCAGCCATAATTCTGTTAGAGTGCCTCTCGGGATCAACAATCTGTACCTGCTTCAGCTTCTCTATCCTGTATTCTTTCGCATTTTTTTCAGAAAGTTCCACAATTCGTTTTTTATCGCCCACTTTGGGGACAATCAGTTTTACATTCGGAATCTCAAGAGTCAGATGAAAAGGAATAAGAACTTCTTTCGAATCCGATTCAAATTTTTGACGGATTTCAATCAGGGCTTCTTCCAGGATATCTTCATCACTTTCTTCAATGATTTTTTTAATTTCAGTTGTGAAACTCTGTATGATATTCCCATTTCGGATTTTAAAATAATTGACGTAAGCAGCAGTTTCATCACTAGTCATTCCGAATACATCTACGTCATCAATATTCGGGTTTACTACCGTATGTTTTACCTGATAATCTTCGAGGATATCCAGTCTTTCCTTAATAATCTGAGCATTTTCAAACTGAAGGTTTTCTGCATATTTCATCATCTGGCTGACCAGATATTTTTTTGCAGTCTGGAAATCACCTTTGATAATGCCGCGGATCGCATCGATTTTCTCGTCATATTCCTGCTTGCTTTCCAAACCTTCACAGGGGCCTTCACAGTTTTTGATATGAAATTCAAGACAGACTTTGTATTTTCCGTCTTCGATCTTTGCCGGAGCTAAATTTAGATTACAGGTTCTGAGTTTATAAATGTGTTTTATCGTATCCAGCAGAATCTTTGCCGGACGTACTTTTGCATAAGGACCGTAATACTCTGATCCGTCTTTAATCTTCGTACGCGTCAGAAAAATCCTTGGAAAGTCTTCATTTTTAATGCAGATCCAGGGATAGGTTTTGTCATCTTTAAGCATGACATTGTAAAAAGGCTGATGTTCCTTGATCAGATTGTTTTCCAGTAGAAGCGCATCATATTCACTGTTGACAATCGTTGTTTCCAGCCGGTAAATCTTACCTACCATGATCCGGATTCTGTAACCCGGCAGGTTTTTATTAAAATAAGAAAGAACCCTCTTCTTTAAATGTTTGGCCTTTCCTACATACAGGAGATTTCCGTTTTTATCGTAGTAACGATAGACGCCGGGTTCTGAAGGTAAAGTTTTAAGCTGTAATTCTAAAGAAGGATTCATAAAGCAAAATTACGGAATCCAATTGTTATTTAGAACACAAAAAAGCTGCAGAAATCTGCAGCTTTTAAATTTTTATCCGTTCTTCATTTCGGTATATTCATTGACCAGAAAGCTGAAATAATTCCACTCTACAGAATTCTTAGGATATTTTTTCATGAATGCTGCGTTATCACCAAATAAAAAATCATAGTTGTCTTCAAAATCATCTTTGTGAAGCCAGATTACTTTATTTCCTTTTTTAACATAGTATGATTTTGTTACTCCGCCGCCAAAAGCAGGTGCTCCCGTAAAGCCGGTTGTTGCAGTTGTAGAAGCAAGTGGATCATGGTATACTTCGATATCTTCGTCAAAATCAGGATTGATCACCTGCATTAAAAATTCTTTATTCTCTCTTTTGTTTTTTATGGAAACCGTCTGATTTACAAAATGAATATGTTCATCTGAAGTTTGTTTTCTGAATTTTTTGGTACTGTAATTTCTGATATTGGAAATAAACCTGGCTGCCTTAATAGATTTTTCTGCATCATCAGCGTACAGATACATTTCAGCGATATCTTTCGCTTCAAATTTTCTTATTTTTTGTGTTTCAACATCCTCAATTGTAATCGAAAGAATCTGGCCTCTGTCTTTCTCCCATGACTTACTGAAACCCTGATATTCATTATTATCTTTAAGTATAATTGTAGAAATTTTTTTTGGAGAAGCTGTATTGAAGCCTTCATTGAAAAGATACTGGTTCATCTCTTTTTTTTGCTCTTTGGTGTACCTTATCTTTTCCTGTGCGGTCAATCCTGCACTTGCAAAAAAAAGCATCAGCAATAAAGTTTTAGTTTTCATAGGTCTTGATTTTTAAGTTCGTAAAAATACAAATAAACCTGTTTTATCGGCAATTATTATGTCATAAAACATAAGTTTTTAGTTCTCTTCAAAATGTGTATTTTTAGGGAAATTTTTTGAAATGATATACGGAGTAGACGTTTTGAGTTTCCATGATGTTCTGGAAATCTGTAAAACCCCAAATAAAGCTAAATTAAATAAAACTGCAATAGAACAGATCCTGAAATCTCAGGATAATGTAAAGAAAATTGTAGAGTCAGACCGTTGTGTTTATGGGATCAACACAGGATTCGGACCTCTTTGTGATACTAAAATTTCTGCTGACGAAACTGCACAGCTTCAGTATAATTTGATTATTTCTCACGCAGTTGGCGTTGGTAAACCGATTGATAAAGAATTTTCTAAAATCATGATGATTGCAAAAGTTCATGCATTGTCAAAAGGATTTTCCGGAGTTTCTCTGGAAGTGATTGAAAGATTTATTCTGATGCTTGAAAAAGACATTATTCCTGTTGTTCCGGAACAGGGTTCTGTAGGAGCATCCGGAGATTTGGCGCCCCTTTCACATTTAGTCCTGCCACTCTTGGGTTTAGGTCAGGTTTGGGTTGGCAACGAAATCTTCGAAACTGCTGAAATTCTGGAAAAAAACAACCTTGAGCCTTTGATATTAGGTCCAAAAGAAGGTTTGGGACTGATCAATGGAACTCAGTTTATTTTGGCTCATGCCATCAAAGGTTTAGAAAAGTTCGAATATCTATTAGACTTGGCAGATATGACTGCAGCAATGAGTCTTGAAGCTTACAGAGGTTCATCAAGCCCTTTCAAAAAAGAGCTTCACGATATCCGTCCGTTTGAAGGAAGTAAAAAAGTGGCATCAAGAATGCTGAAATTTTTAAAAAACTCAGACAACTTAAAATCTCACGAATATTGCGACAGAGTACAGGATCCGTATTCTATGAGATGCGTTCCGCAGGTTCACGGTGCCAGCAGAAATGCTTTTGAGCATCTTAAAATGTTGACAGAAACCGAATTGAATTCTGTTACCGATAATCCGATCGTGTTAAGTGCTGAAGAATCAATCTCTGGGGGTAATTTCCACGGACAGTTGTTGGCAATGCCTTTAGATTATGCAACTTTGGCGGCGGCTGAATTGGGAAATATTTCAGACAGAAGAAGTTATTTATTATTGGAAGGGAAATACGGTTTGCCAAGATTGTTAACCGAAAGCTCAGGTTTGAATTCAGGATTCATGATTCCTCAGTATACTTCGGCAGCCCTGGTAACTGAAAATAAAACACTTTGTTTCCCCGCATCTGCAGATTCTATTCCTACAAGTCTCGGACAGGAAGATCACGTTTCAATGGGAAGTATCTCAGGAAGAAAATTTAATCAGGTGTTAGGGAATCTTGTCAATATCCTGGCCGTTGAATTAATGTTTGCCGCTCAGGGGTTAGAATTCAGGAGACCGGCAAAATGTTCAAAAATAATCGAAGAAAACCATGCTGTCATCCGTTCAAAAGTAGACAAGCTTGAAGATGACCGATTAATAGGTAAAGATATGCTGGCTATTGCAGAATTGATTAATGAGAGACAATTTGTAGTGAATTTTTAAAGAATTCGTTTTAAAACAGATAAAAGCTTCCAGACCGGAAGCTTTTTTAATTAAATGCTTAAAATATTAAATTTTAAGTAACAGATATGCTAATTCAATATAAAATGTTAATTTGGCAGAGCCAACTAAAAATATTTTACTATGAAAAAATGTGTATTTATCTTACTCACTGCATTTGCTTTAAATTCCTGTAGCAATGATGATCTTCAGACATCGGCTATTGAAAGCGAAATCGTGCAGACAGATCCCCTCACTGCGAGGCAAATTAATGATAAAATCAACGAAACCACCAAAACTCAAGGCAGATTTTCCTGGAACGAATCTTCATCGCATTTTTTATGGAGCGGAATTGTTCAGGGAAATAAAATTGCTTCCATAGGTTTCGGAGATTCTAAAGACGATTTCGACCGAAGTAAATCTTCCAATTCTGAAGCTTTACAAAATGAGATTCTTGGCATCATTTCAAAATATGAAGGTAAAAAAGATAGAGTTCTCATGGCATCTGATGAATATTTGAACCAGATTGATGTGTATATTGAGAAGCAGGAAACAGTTATCGCTTTGCGTAAATTAAAATCAATCCGTTATTTTGAACCAGCAGATTACCGTTATTTTGAAAATGAAAATAAAATAAACGGCGCTGCAAAGTCCAGCGGAAGTTCATCAGGGTGTGGATTGGAATCGACAGCATTAAGTTCTGCTGATTATACAACGGTTAGCCCTAATGCGAAAGCGCCCTGGTCATTCGCAAAACACAATATCACCAGTGCATGGAATTACAGTACCGGAGCAGGAGTGACTATCGGTCTCATTGATTCAGGAGTTTCTTTTAATCAGGGGCTGCTGAGTGGAAGTTTTAATAACGGTTTATCTTCAGGACGGACGATCAGTAAAAATGGAGTTTATGTAGATTCTGTCTGGCCATGGAGCTCAGGTTATGATGGTGCAGATGACAAATGCGGGCACGGGACAAGCATGGCTTCAGCGATGGCTGCTCCGAGAAACAATCAGGGACAGCCTGTCGGGGTGGCATATAATGCAAACCTGATCTCTTATCGAGCTGCTTCAAACGTAGTTTTAGATGGATATCACGAGCAGGAAGGAGTTAAATTGGCTTTTACCGCACTGGGAAATAATACTGCAGTGAAAATTATCTCCATGTCAATGGGGCATATTTTTTCTGTAGGAAAGATTGAAGATGGAGTAAAATATGCTTACTCAAAAGGTAAATTGATCTTCTGTGCAGGAGGAACATCCACAAGTTTTACCACTTTCGTCGGTGTGATTTTCCCTGCCTGGATGCCTGAAACACAAGCAATCACAGGAGTAAAAGAAAATACATCCAATCAAAAATGTGATGTCTGTCATTCAGGAGCTGAAATTGATTTTACCTATCAGATGGAGAGAGCTTCAGGAAACAATATCCCTGTTTTAAGTTATTACAATGCCCAGACAGATTATGTAGGGGGCTCTTCCGTGGCAACAGCTTCCACAGCAGGGATCGCAGCGTTGGTATGGTCAAAAAATCCTTCTTGGACCAGAGATCAGGTTTTGAATAAAATGAGACAGTCTTCCACTTATTATCCGGCACCCAATTCAGACTTTGGATATGGAAATATCAATGTGTTGCAGGCTGTACAGTAAATTATATTCTTTACAATATATCCAATGAAATGACTGTCCTGAAAGGGCAGTATTTTTTTATGTGGCAGTTTTGTCAGTAATTCTCACTTTGGTCAATATTTTATTTCAGTCCACACACTCAAACCTTCCAGCGTTCTAAACGCTGGAAGGTTTACCAACTTAAAAAAAATATTTCAGGAGATATCACCTTCAACAAATCTCAATAAAGCGTGTTAAACCAAGTGAAAAAGCCATCATTACTGGCGGAAATTCTCTCTTATATTACTTAATTACCGAGATCATAATCCAGCGGAAGTAACTTTTCAATTTTATCTTTTGCAAACTCTCCCTGATTGGTCAGCATGCCGGGATTTGAAGTATTCCCGTCCCGATAAATTTCAAATGACTCACCTTCGGGATGAAGAAAAGAAGTTTGTATGATAGGCATGTCTGATTGTACAAATTTACTTTTCTTCAATTCGTAGAAGTACTTTTTAAAATTAATCTGCATCATGTAATCATAATCTAAGAACAACTTATTATTACTCTTTTTAGTATACTCTGATTCCGGGATCTTTGTTTTGGTAATAGCAATTCTGTAAGGAGGCTCATTTTGTTTTCGGTTGCTGATCTCTAATATATCTTCCGGAATTGTCAGGCTGCCCTTTGATTTGAATGTTTTTGCAAAATCTTTCAGTCTCTGCAGTTCTTCTTCAGTTGGATATTTGGAATTCGGAAATTTGGTAATCTGATTCACCACATAGCCTTCATCTGTGACCTTTTTTTCGAAAACACTTCTGAAAAAATGAGTCTGACTGCCAACGTAAGCATTCATTCTGTTCAATTTTACTTTATCAGATGTTTTAGATTCCCTGAAAAAACTTGTTCCTATAAATCGGGTCGTATTGTTTTCAAGATCTGCGACATAATCCACAAGGTTGTAATCAATGGTATAGCCCAGGTTTTTATTTTCAATGATCAGGGTCTGGGGAGCTTTTACTTTAAGTATTTTATTTTCTCTGTCGTAAGAAAATTTTAAAGAGCGTTGATTTTTGATCCGCACATTCTCTTTATCATAACCGATGAATGAGTCTAGAAAAAAAAGAATATAATTTTTATAAGCGGACTCTGTAAATGGAATGATCCGTACTTCTTCAATTTCTTTAGCTCTTATCAGGACTACTTTCAGTTTTTTATTTAAAAGGTCTGCGGTGCTGATCGTAAATGTTTCATAGTCATCTTTCTGAAAGACGAGCGTGTTATTATTGGAAGAGGGCAGTGGAAGGGAAAAACTTCCGTCAGCAGCTGAGATCGTTCCGGTTTTTGTACCGTCAAGATATACATTCACATTCGCAATCGGTTTTTCGATATCATTTACAACAGTTCCTTTAACTGTCTGAGCAATGAGAAGATAAACAGGAAGGATAAATAATAAAATAGATATTGCTTTTTTCATGGTAAAACAATATTACTAAATTTATAGTGATAAAATAATATTTATAAATACATATTCAGATTGAATTGTCAGGTTACTCATTAATTATTTGATTTAAAGTTAGTTATGGGATCGTGGGTATCAGGCTTCTTTCCGAAAAAGTTTTTAAAAATCTTTATCTGTCGTGCCAGTCTGTATTAAAAAACTTCATCCATGAAGTAAGTAAACCACTAAGCTGTTGAATTTCTTCTTTGATTCTTTAGCCGATTTTCACACTTGTCATGCTCAGTGATCCCGCAATAAGGTCATCATTAAATAAAACCAGATCTTCTGACTGGCCTTTAAGGCCTAACGAGTAGATCAGCGGAAGATAATGGTCAGGTGTAGGAACCGCATATTGTATCGATGCACCTTGTCTGTGATAATCGATCAGAGGTTGGAAATTTCCGTCAAGCAGCCAGTTATTGGTTTTTTCCCTTGCTTCAATTGCCCAGTCCCAGCCCACACCCACGGTGTTGATGTTTTTCCAGTCCACCATTCGTAGATTATGAATGATATTACCGCTACCAATAATAAGAATGCCCTTTTCTCTTAGTTTTTCTAATCTTTTGGCCAGATCAAAATGATATTGTGGTGGCTTTGTGTAATCGATACTCATCTGAATGACAGGAATATCTGCATCAGGATACATATGCTTAATTACTGACCACGCGCCGTGATCCAAACCCCAACTGTTATCTTCCTCCACAAAAACAGGAGATAAAAGTTCAGCCGTCTCTTTTGCCAGTTCAGGATTGCCGGGGACAGGATATTGTACATCAAACAAAGCCTGTGGAAAACCTCCGAAATCATGAATTGTTTTTGGCAGATCCATTGCGGTGACTTTGGTACCCTGAGTAAACCAATGGGCAGAAATACAGAGAATGGCATTAGGTTTTGTAATTTCTCGTGCCACATTTCGAAATCCCTGAACAAATTGATTTTCTTCGATCGCATTCATGGGAGAGCCATGCCCGAGAAAAAGAACAGGCATTTTTTGAGTGTTTTGGAACAGATCACTGATATTTTGCAGATCGTTGAGATGCATACGTTTATATTTTAAAATAAAAGATTCGGTGATTATAGTAATCACCGAATCCTCAGAAACTATATTTAATGTACTATGCCTGTTTTACAAACTGTAATTCACCGGCAATCTTCACTTCTTCACTCACCATTACACCACCTGCTTCCAAAGCAGCATTCCAGTTAAGGCCGAAATCTTTTCTGTTGATTTTTCCTTCAAAAGAAAAACCTGCTTTGGTATTTCCCCAGGGATCTACGTTGATACCTCCGAAGTCTACGTCTAAAGTGATTGGTTTTGTTACACCATTCAAAGTCAGATTTCCTGTTACTTCATTGTTGAGAGCGTCAGACTCGAAAGTGATGGTAGGATTTGCTTCAGCGTTGAAAAACTCAGGAGATTTAAGGTGAGTATCCCTGTCAGCGTTGTGTGTTGAGATAGAGTCTACCTGGATCGTTGCTGTCGTTTTAGCATTCGCAAAAGTATCGTCATCAGCATCGATTTCTGCAGTGAAATTGGTAAAATTTCCTTTAATGTTGGAAATCATCATATGCTTTACTTTAAAAGTAATTTCACTGTGTGCAGGGTCTAAATTCCATTTTGTAGCCATTGTAATTTAATTTTTTCGTTGTTATTGATAATGCAAATCTAAGGCAAGACTTATATTGGATTCATTGATTTAGGATAAGAAATTAATTTTTAATATAAATTTAACGCATCTGTTTTGATTTTTAGTTACTCATTGAGTTATACATCATTAGAGAATTGAAATAAAATGAAATATGAAAACATTCTTATTAACATTTCTTAACGGTACTCATTTATTTCTTATTTTTGACCCATTCAATTTTATACAATGCGACTATATAAATTTTCTCTATTGATGGTGGTTTTGGGAGGAACTGCTTTTGCACAGACTCAAAAATTCACCATGGCAGAAGCGGTCAACGGACTGCGGAGCAATCTGGCAGTGAAAAACATTTCCCAGTTTTCATGGTCTACTGATAATAAATCCTATATTCAGGCTGTAAAAGGCGGGTATCTGCAGACTGATCTAAAAACAGGTAAGCAGGATACCCTGATTTCTCTGAATCAACTGAATAAAAATTTTACAGATAAAAAATTAAAAGGTCTTCCGCCTCTGAAATTCAACAGCAGTTCAAGTGCATATTTTACAGACAGTAATCAAATTTACTGGTTGGAAAAATCCGGGAATGATTGGAAAATGAAGCGTTCCGCAACATTTGGAGATAATCCTGCCAATGTAAAAATGCTTGCAGATCATCAGACGATAGTTTATACAAAGGACAATAATCTGTTTATCAATAAAAACGGAAAAGAAGTTGCAATAACCAGTGATTCAAACCAAAACATACTTAACGGAGCTTCCAATGTTCACAGAAATGAATTTGGCATTGATACAGGAATATTTCCTTCTCCCGATTCAGAACATATTGCTTTTTACAGAATGGATCAGACCATGGTTGCAGATTACCCGATAATCGACTGGTCTGTCACTCCCGCAGTCAATACAAATATCAAGTATCCGATGGCAGGAAAAACTTCTCACGAAGTTAGTCTGGGAGTCTATAATATTAAAAATGAAACAACTGCGTTTCTTAAGATTGAAGGTGAAAAAGACCAGTACCTAACAGCAGTAACCTGGAGTCCGGATTCTAAATTTATATTTGTAGGAGTTTTAAACAGAGGCCAGAATCATCTGAAGATGAATCAGTATGACGCTGTTACAGGAAATCTTGTCAAAACACTGTTTGAAGAGACCGACAGTAAATATGTAGAGCCACAGCATCCATTGCTGTTCTTTCCAAATTCCAATACCGATTTTATCTGGCAGAGCCAGAAAACGGGATATAATCATCTATTCCATTACAGTCTGGAAAAAGGGCTGATCGCCCAGATGACAAAAGGGGATTGGCTGGTAACCGATGTTTTAGGATTTAATGAGAAAAAGAAAGATATTTATTATATTTCCACCCAGGAAGGACCTACTGAGAGGCATCTGTACAGGATTAACTGGGCAACATTCAAAACTCAAAAATTAGAAAGTGCTGAAGGAATGCATGCTGCCGTTTTAAGCAGTGACGGAAACTATCTTTATGATTCTTACACCAATGCCGGTACACCGAGAGTTTCCAACATTATCAATACATCAACATTAAAAGCGACTAATCTTCTGACAGCAGAAAATCCGTTAAAAAATTATCAGCGCCCTGAAATTAAGAATATCAATTTAAAGGCAGACGACGGAACTTTATTGTACGGAAAAATCATTCTGCCAACCAATTTTGATCCGAATAAAAAGTATCCTGTTATCGTTTATCTGTATAACGGTCCGCATTTACAGTTGATCACAAACAGTTTTCCGGCTTCAGGAAATCTTTGGTATGAGTACATGGCACAAAACGGATATATCATTTTCACGATGGACGGACGTGGTTCTTCAAACCGTGGAATGAAGTTTGAGCAGGCTGTTTTCAGAAATCTCGGAACGACTGAAATGAGCGACCAGATGCAGGGCGTTAAATATCTGAAATCTCTTCCGTATGTAGACTCTGAAAGACTGGGGATTCATGGATGGAGCTTCGGAGGCTTTATGACGACAAGCTTTATGCTTCGCCAGCCTGATGTTTTCAAAGTAGGCGTGGCAGGAGGACCGGTAATAGACTGGAGTATGTATGAAATCATGTATGGAGAAAGATATATGGATTCTCCGCAGGAAAACCCGCAGGGTTATGCTGCAGCCAATCTATTGGATAAAGTTCAGAATTTAAAAGGAAAGCTGCTGATGATCCACGGAGCACAGGATGATGTAGTGGTTTGGCAGCATTCGATGAAATTCATTAAATCTGCTGTTGATAACGGGGTTCAGTTGGATTACTTTGTGTATCCCGGGCACCCACACAATGTAATCGGTAAAGACAGGGTTCATCTTATGCAGAAAATAACTGATTATTTTGATCAGAACCTAAAGAAGTAGAATGCTATTTGCGGCTGGCTTTTTGCCCAAGTGTCAGTTTAATAGAAAATCCAGTCTGAATAAGGCTGGATTTTCTTTTTTAAATATAAATACCGAATAAATACCACAAAAATCAATGATGTTATTGTGAATAATATTCAACTGTTCATCTTAAGTTCTTTCTTACCAAACATCAACGTTTTTAATCATTCATTACGCTAATTTTGTCTTATAAAAATCAACAGTATGGAATTAGGAATAGGAATGTTCGGAGACTTGTCTTTCGATCAGGCTACCGGAAAATACAGAGATGCAGGAATTAAAATCCGTGAAATTCTTGAGCAGGTAAAACTGATGGATGATGTGGGGATCGATGTTTTTGCAATGGGCGAGCATCACCGTGCAGATTATGCGGTTTCTTCACCGGAAATCGTTTTGGCAGCAGCGGCAAGCATTACAAAAAATATAAAATTAGCAAGTGGCGTAACGGTTTTAAGTTCATCCGAGCCTGTAAAAGTGTATGAAGACTTTTCAACTTTGGATCTGATCTCAGAGGGGAGAGCTGAAATATACGTGGGACGTGGAAGCTTTATCGAGTCTTTTCCGCTTTACGGTTACTCGCTGAATGATTATGAAGAACTGTTTGATGAGAAACTGGAACTGTTACTAAAAATAAATTCAGGGGAAAATGTTTCCTGGTCCGGGAAACTTCGTGCGCCGATGCAGAATCAGACTGTTTATCCAAGAGCCAAAAATAACGGAAAACTTCCGATCTGGAGGGCTGTGGGCGGAACTCCACAATCTGTATTAAGTGCTGCCAAATTGGGAATGCCCTTAGTGGTTGCCATTATCGGAGGAATGCCTGTACAGTTCAGGAGTTTAGTTGAATTTTACAAACAGGAATACCTTAAAGCAGGTCATGATGAATCCGAAATGCAGATTGCCATTCATTCACATACTTTTGTCAGTGAAGATCAGAATGTTATTGAAGGATATTTTCATACCTACAAAGCCCAGATGGACAGGATTGGAAAGGCGAGAGGATGGGCGCCATTTACAAAAATGCAGTATGACGGTGGAAAAGCCAGAGAGGGTGCATTATTTATCGGGAATGCAGATCATGTTGCTGATAAGATTAATGATATGAAAGAAATCTTCGGAATCACGAGATTTATCGGTCATATGGATGTTGGAGATCCTGCTCATGAGATCATGATGAAATCCATTGAACTGTTCGGCGAAAAAGTAGCACCCAAAGTAAAATAATATAAATACAAACTCCGGTCAGATCACCGGAGTTTGTATTATTTTTACAAATAAGTGTGAAGTGATGATTTCATCGGCCAGACAGTTATTCTATTCACTGAATGACCTTATAGTGAGCAATGGAAACCTGAGGATGGAAAGCAAACATGAACGTGTTAAAAGCATTGGTGCTTTCAGTATCTCTGCTTAAAAGATATCTGTTGTCAATGATATCGATCAGAAGAAGTTCGGGAGTATAAAAAGTAAGTCCGATTTTGTGCCTGGAAGGATCTTCTGTATTTGAACTGATCAGATCCAGTTTAAAATTTTCAACCGGAAAATGAGTGCTGCCTAAAACATCAGGTAGACTTTTGATCTCATTATTCAGTTGAGATACATAATTGGTAACAGCTGAACTTAATAAAAAAGGAATTTTTTCTGCATGAGGATTTTTCATCAGAAGTTCCCAGTAGTTTTTCACAGGATTTTCTTTATCATCAAAAACCTGATGCTGAACCTTGTATTCAAAATAGGTGTCTTCAAAAATATACTGATCCCAAACCATTTCAGAATTCCGGTCGATAACGATTCGAAATGCTAATTTTATCTTTGCTTTCATAATTTTAATGTTTGATCAATATTTTAAGTGAATAAAAACAGGACAGTCATACGCTGCCCTGATACTAAACACCAAAACATGAAAAAATAATCTGTTACAGATTGTATTATTTGACGGTTACGTCAATGTTTTCAGTAAATTTTCCCCGGGAGTTTTCGATCGTTACTTTTACGGAGTATCTGCCCGAATCTAACCGGTTCCTCGATATTTTAATTTCCTGTATTCCCGCAGCGAGACTTTCATGGTCAATCACAGAGAAAAGTTTTCGTCCGCCGGTTTCGAATAATTCGATACTCACTGATGATTTTTCATCCAGAAGAATAGGGAAAACGGTTTCTTTTCTGAAAGTGTTGAGATAAGAATTCTTCACCTGTCATGTTTCAGATTTCCAGAAATACCAGTAAAGCATTTTCACTCAAAGCCTCAAACTCCAGAGTTTCGATTTCACTTAATAAGACCGCATCCCTGTTCTCCAGCAATCTGTTCTGGAACTCAAAGGCACCATTTAAAACCATTCCAAATATGGATTTCTGAGGTTGACAAAGCGTATAAATACCTTCTTTTCTTCCATCATATAATCCAATAAAATTAGGAAAGTCAAAATCTTCAGTAATTTGATTGAATGAATTTCGAGATGCAATATCTAAATTTTTAATCTTAAAAGAATCGTCTGGTGTCTCAGATACAGATTCTATAATCAGTATGTCAGCTTTTTCATCCTGAATATTATTTTTAACGGTTAAAAAATCAGTCTCTGTGGATTTTAATGTGAAAATATTTTGTGCTGATACCTTTTTTCTGAAATCACTGATTGAAATTTCACCGTAAATTACAATGATCATAACGTTACAGTTCGCCTTATATTGAAAACAGTAGGTTTCATTCTCATCAAAGACAACTTCTGTAATCTTCGTAAATCTGAAATCATCTTTTTCAACAGCGATCTCCCTGATCCGGCAGGAACTTTTCTCTTTCCATACGGCGAAATCTGATTTAAATATTGTTGATGGAGTCTGAACTAACATAATAATGGAAATTAAAAGCGATAAATGATTTTCAAAACCTAAAAATCAACCTCATGATCATTTACCGCTCTGTTAAAAAATGAACTAAACCAAACCTAAGCTAAAACCTTTATCGTGTGAGTCAATGCATATCCTGCGCTTACACTTCCTGAAATACTGGACATTTCGTTAGCCGTTCCGTCGCTGAAAACATTGTCATTTGAATTATAGGTATATCCGCTCATCCCTTTATATCCTGAACTCGCTCCGACTAAGACCACTGCACTGTCATTTCCTTCAGGAAAAGCAATTTGGGTAACCAAAAGGGATTGTCCTGATGAATTGTAGATATGCACATGAATATGGGTTGCTCTTCCGTTATACCAACCCGGAAAAATTGAAGTGAAATTTACTTTTCCGTCAGCACCGGTCGTCTGTCTGCCTCTTAGGAAATGAACGGAAGTGTAATTGGCAGACTGCATTCCGGTTCCGCCATATTCAGAGTAATTTCCGTCTTTGTCGCAGTGCCAGATATCAACGATTGCTCCCTGTAAGCTGGCACACCCTGCATTTACGTTCTGAACTGTGATTCCAATAGTAAACGGAACTCCGGTTCTGTCACTCACGATATTGCTTTGGACAAGACTTGAAGGTGTTTTCGTAGGAAATGGACCTTCCGTTTCAGAATTTGTTACTGCACAGGCAGTAGAAATACTGTTGTTTATGGTTCCTGTCGCAGAATCATCGTCATCATCTTTTCTGCAGTGCATCAGAACCGGTGCTGCTACTGCGGCAACGCCTGCGATTCCAAGAGTTTTTAAAAAGCCTTTTCTGTCAATTGTTTTCATCTTTTCTATATTTTTCTTACGTCAAATGTATTTTCAAATTACAGGATCTGAAAATTTATGAGGTAAACTAAAAAAATGTGTCGGTAAAGAGATATTTTTTAAGAAACATTAAGATGACGGCCTGTGTTTTTTCGGTTCCTATATCACAGTTCTGTCATTCTGCAGAATTCTGACACCTCAGATTAAGACGTTGCCGGGATTCCTGTGGAATGGAAAAACAGTATGTTTAATTGTCCTGAGATTGCTTTCTCTACGTGTCAGAACAAACTTTGTTCGCAGTGAATAAAATATTGTAAGAGATTTCCCTCTTTTTTAAAGGATAGTTTTAAGATGACTGATATTTACAAGACCAATGATCATTGAGTAAAATGAAAAATTACTTATTCAAAATCCTCATCACATCTTCTTTATAGGTTTCCCCAACGGGAATGATAAAATCTGAGATATGAATATTTTTGTTGACAATTGTCCGGATATCACTGACAGGAACTATAAAAGAACGGTGAACGCGCACAAATTCTTTTTCAGAGAGTTTTTCGAGAATGCTTTTCATCGAAGAACGGGCGGTAATTTTTGAAGAGTCTTTCAAATGAATCCGGATGTAATCATCCAATCCCTCGATCAGCTGAATATCCTCATAATTGATTTTGTGAAGCTTATAATCGGCACGGATGGAAAGATGCCTTACCTCATCAGCGTCCTGACTGGTTTTTATTTTTTCGACCGCTGTTTTAAATCTTTCAAAAGAGAAAGGTTTGAGAAGGTAATCGACTGCACTGACACTGAAGGCATCCACTGCATATTCAGAATATGCTGTGGTAAAGATTACTTTTGTATTCTGGGAAATGGCTTTATAGAAATCCAGACCATTCCTGGCAGGCATTTCTATATCCAGAAATATCAGATCGACAGGAAATTTGTTGAGGTATTTCTGGGCATCACTCTGTTTATTGAAAATTTTCTCCAGGGATAAGTTTTCAATTTTTTCTGCGTAATTCTCAATGATTTTCAAAGCGAGAATTTCATCATCCAAAGCAATGGCTTTAATCATATTTTCAGTTTAAATTAAGGGTTAAACAGACCTCATAACTACTTTCCGTTTCATGGACTGCAATCGTATGCCGTTCGGGATACACTTGTTTTAACTGTTCAAAGGTGTTTTTTAAACCCACTTTTAAACTTTCCTGGTCCGGGACATTTGTATTGACAACTGTATTGAACACTGTATAGTTCAATATTTTTTCCTGAACAATAATTTTTACTTCTATTTTTGAATCTTCTTCCGCATTGAAACCATATTTAAATGCATTTTCAATAAAATTAATCAGAATAAATGGAGCGATTTTCAGGTTTTTAAGATCTCCTATTTCAGTATATGAAAAATCTAAACTGTTGTCTGTCCTTACCAGCTGCAGGTCTATATAATCTTTGATATATTCTATTTCTTTACTCAGTTCTACAAAATCTTTGCTGCTTTCCTGAACCACGTAACGCATGACGTTGGAAAGTTTCAGAATACCGTCAGGTGCATCATCAGATTTTAACAGAGCGAGTGAATAAATCGAATTGAGAATATTAAACAGAAAATGTGGTTGGAGCTGATATTTTAAATTGAGAAGGTCAGATTTTGCTTTCAGCTTTTCAAGCTCACGCTGTTCATTTGATTTGTAAATAAAAAATGAACTCAGAAATGAAAATAAAAAGGGAAGGATGGAAGTGAAGATTTTTTTTGGCAGAGTATTATCTTTTTTTGCTCCCATCTGTTCGTGTTGAGATCTGTCTTCAGGAAACCCCGGAGGAATATTCCCCCTGAAATTTTCATTTTCCGGAGGTAGACGCATTTCCATTTCATTTTGAGGTTTTCCGTAATTTTTCCCCTGATGATTGGGAACAATTGAAAAAGGAAGAAAGACAACAGTTGCATAGCTGCATACTACTGCAGCAAAAAAGAATATTATTTTTTTTTTGCTGAACAGCCTTGGCAGAAGTACCAGAGAATTCAGATAGAAAAAGCCGATTACTAAAACAAATCTGATAAAATCCCTCTGAAAAGGCTCTGAGTTGAATACTGAAAGAGTTCCGTCAAAGTCCGGTGAAGAGATCACAGGAATTGCGAGCAGAAGTACAATCAGGATGATATTGTTCAGGATTTTTTTCACGGGTAGTATTTGATCTACAGAGGGTCGAATTGATCTTTATAGCTAGTGAGCAAAGCAGCGAGACTGTCTGCAGACATTCCGTAAGTATCAGGAAAAGCACCTGTTTTCCTTTTCAATCCTGAGTACTCCAACAGTTTTTCATCAATGTTAAATGTAACCATTTTAGTGATAAAAATGGATTTGGTTTTAAAACCATTCACTGCCTGCCATGGTATCAGTGTCGTTCTGAAAAGGTTTTTCATTTCAATTCCACGTTCATCTATTTTCAGATAAGAAGAACCGGGAACTATATTGATCACGAAAATAATAAGACAGATCCCAAAAAATAAAATATTGAATACTGCTATCCAAATGCTTTTTTCGATCAGTGAAATTCCCAAACACACAAATCCCGTACTTACGAGAATAAGGATGATGCTTTTTTTTTTTCCGGGTTTCAGAATGACAGGTAAATGCTGCATATTTATTTTTATTCAGTCAAATGTAATAAAAAGATTAAATATTAAACTATTTCGATCAGGCTTCCTTTTTCCTCATCCTTTGTAATATTGAGTGCAACAGGGATTTTTTCTTTCAGTTCTTCAACATGTGAAATGATGCCGACGATCCTGTTTTCTTTCTGAAGATTCATTAATGTTTCAAAAACAATATTAACCGACTCAATATCCTGTGTTCCGAAACCCTCATCAATAAAAAAGAAATTTTTTTCTGCTACCGCATTTGCCTGAACACTTTCTGCCAGAGCCAGAGCCAGGCTCAAAGAAACCTGGAAGGACTGCCCTCCTGAGAGCGTTTTTACACTTCGGCTTCTTCCCTCATTCAGGTAATCAATAATTTCAAAATCGTTGTTTTCATTCAGTTGCAGGCTCAGTTGATTTCTGGTCATGCGGTGGAAACGTACATTGGCGTGATCGCATAACTGACGGAGATAAATGGATGAGATATACTGTACAAAGCCCGCTCCCTTAAAGAGCCCGGTCATGACCTTCAGATTTTCTGCACGTTTCTGCAATTGTGCCAGCTCTTTTAGAAGGTCTTCTTTTTTCTTAAACTCTTTTTCAAGTCTTTCAACTTCAGAACCTGTTTTCACTACAGCATCATTGGCTGTTTTCAATTCATTTTCAAGAACGTTAAATTGGTTTTCAGTAAAAGAATATTTTTCCTCGTCAAAAGAAAAATCTTTCAATTTGTTTTCCAGTTCAGTAATTCCGTTTTTCAGGGTTGCAAACTGAATCCTGAAAGTCTGAATCTGGGTTCTGATTTCCTGTACATTGATGTTCTGCAGTAATATAGCCTGAATATCACTTAACGAACTGAAATTATTTTCAACTAAAGAGTTCGTTATCCTGTTTTCATTATCTGAAATTTCTTTGGTAAGTTCGTTAATTCGACTTTCCAGTTGAGTCAGGAGTGTTTTCTGCTCAGCAAGATTCGGTGAGATTTCTTTTTCCTCCCTGATGAGCTGCTGATAGTTTTGTTCAGTTTCAAGATTAGACTGTGAAAGTTTTTTATGTAGATCCTGTATTTCGCCTATGTCCTTATTTTGAAAATCAGCCCATTGAAGTATTTTTAAACTGGCTTCGTTCGTTTTGATCTGTTCTTCTTTTTTTGCCTCATCCAGTTTAAATTCTTCTAAAGCTTTTTTATATTTTTCAAGATGTTCACGTTCCTGTTCAAAAGCTCTTTGCTGCAGGGTCATCTGGCGGTTTAATTCTTCAATCTGTTTTTCAGTTTCAAAGGATTGTTGACGTTTCTTTTCAAATCCTGCTTCATCTTCAATAGAAAATCCGGACCAGATAAAGTTTTTCTGATGACTTTCAATTCTTGTTGTAAAGGTGCCTAACCGCCCGGTTTCGGTTTTTTGCTGTTCCTCAAAAATCTTTTTCCTGTCAATGATTTTCTCAGTTTCAGCAAATTGTTTTTGTGTTTCATTCAATTGATTCCTGTTGATTTGAATTTTTGCATCCAAATCGGTTAGTTCTGCATGTACATCATCGAATACTATAATATTTGGATGTTCGGGTGAACCACAGAGAGGACAGGATTCTCCATCGTGGAGTTCACCGGCAAAATGGGCTAATTTTTGCTGAACTTCAAGTTGATTTCTTTTTTCTGACAACACCTTAGATTCATTTTCCAATGCCTCTGAACGTGTTTTGAAATCTTCTCTAAAAGTTTCAGCATTAATTCCGGATGAAGTCAAAAGAGCATTGAGGTGCTCAATTTTAGAATGAAAATCTTCAATTTTAACCCGTTGATCTTTTTCAGATTCTTTTAAATTTTTCTGCTCCAAAAACCAGTTTCCGGCACTTATTAAAATATCAGAATCTATTTTTTGGGGTTTTAAACTGTCGATGTTTTTTAAAAGTTCGTCAGATTTTTGCTGAATTAAATTTTGTCCTGCTTCAACTTCCTTTACTTTTTCAGAGCCCTTTTCTGTTCTTACCTTTAATGTTTTTATATCTTCAGAAAACTGAAGCATTTTTATAATAAAATCCAAATCATTTTCCTGGATTTTAGACTGTTCCAAAGCTTCAAATTTTGGAAGAACTGCAGCCAGTTTATTTTTGATATTCTCAGACTGGACTTCTGTTTCCTGTAAAAACCGAGCCTGATTTTCTTTCTTTATATTCTGCTCTGAAATTTCTTTCTGAAGTTTATCTTTTTCAGCCGTAAGGGGAATGAAAATTCTGGAAACTTTATCATACAATTCTGTTTTGAGCTCTGACTGATCTACTTCAGCCTTCTGGCCGGACAGTTTCTCAAAGTCATCTTTTTTCCGTTTCAGTGATTCAAAATCTGTTTTCAGATTTTTAAGCTGCTGATATTTTTCTTCAGTTTCTTTAAACCGTTTTTTTACTTCTTCAAATTTTTGCTGTTCGAGTTTTAAATTCTCTTTATGTACAAGAATCTGTTCTTCATTCACTTCTTCAAAACCTCTGAGTTGGCCTTCCAGGTGATCAAGCTCTGACCTGTTCTTTGTATGTAAAGCCGAGACGTTATTCTGAAGATCAAACCGCTGAAGGCTGAAAATTTCTTTCATCATATTCGTACGGTCAGTTGCTCCCAGTTCCAGAAATTCCTTAAACTGACCTTGGGGAATAATAATGGTGCGTTTGAAATTCGCATAGCTCAGACCGATGATTTTCTCTGTATTTGAATGGTCCAGGGGGATCCACTTTTCCCGGATCCATTCATAGAAGGAAACGGTAGGGGTTTTTACATCTTCGAAGTTTTTGGAATTTCTTCTGAACTCTCTTACTGCGCGGAATTTTTTATTTTCAAAATTGAGAAAATCAAACTCGATGTAGGATTTGTTTGATTTCAGGTTCATCATATTATAAGTCCTTTTGTCTCTTGAGTTGAGACGTTCCGTTTCTCCGTAAAGAGCAAATGAAATAGCCTCCAGAATAGAAGATTTTCCCGAGCCTACCGAACCGAAAATTCCAAAGAGACCGGCTTCTGTAAGTTTTTCAAAATCGATTTTTTGACGTTCCTGATAAGAATATAGGCCTTCAATCGTCAACTGGATAGGAGTCATAGCTTAGTAGTTTTCAATTTCTTTAAATAAATTTATCAGGTCTTCATTAGGTTCCTGTCCGCCGTTTTTAGATTTAAAATAATCACGGAAAAGAGGAAGTGTATCCTGACTGATATTGATTTCCGGCAATTGGTTTTCATTAAAATCGTGATTCTTAACTTTTGGAATCAGATGCACAATTCCGGTATGAGCCTGATAAATCCGTTTTCTTTCTTCAGCTTTCAGAAAAGTTTCACTTTCTATCGTCAGTTCAACAAGTGAATCAGGATTTTCCTGAAGCCATCCGATGGTAGTTTCTACAGAGTCAAATGTTTTTCTGATCAGTGTTTTCCCGCTTTTTAATGCAATTTTATTAAATGAAACATTTTGGCCCGGTTCAGCTTCAATAATAGAAACATATTTGGTCTGTCCGGCTTCACTGAAGCTGTAGCATAAAGGTGATGAAGAATAGACTACAGGCTTTTCAGCAGTTCCGATGTTTTGAAAACCATGCAGGTGGCCCAAAGCAGTGTATTGAATCTGATGCGGAATCGTGTCTGACCAGATTAAATCCGCATTTCCAATCTTAATAGGTTTTTCACCTTCAGGCTCTTCGAGGATTGGAGCCCCGTTTTTGTTCATATAAAGGTGAGCCGTTAAAAGGTTAACTCCGTTATCATCACAAAATTCATCTGCAGTCTGTTTCCAGTTTTCTCTCAGAACACTGTTGAGCTCTTCCTCCCTGTTTTCTCCCAAATATTCTTTTAAACGGACTTCATTCGCATAGGGCGTATGCAGAATCCTGAGAGGGAAAGTTATATTTTTAAATTCCATTTCAATAAAACCTTCTGCACTCTTGGAAATTCTAAAATGCTCCAGCTCAAAAGGAGTAATGACTGCCTTTGGATGACCAATCAGAATAATTCCGCATTCCCTTGCCAGCGGATCTGGTGCATCAATCAGATTTGGAGAATCATGATTGCCTGAAATAGCGATTACAGGACGTTTCCCCTGTGATGATAAACGCTTCAGGGTTTTATAAAAAAGTTCTGCTGCGTCAACTCCAGGATTGAAATTATCAAATAAATCTCCGGCAATCAATACCAGATCAACGTTTTCACGATCAGCAATTTCAGTGATTTCGTTCATGACCAGGACCTGTTCTTCAAGCCTTGAAAAACGGTCCAGGCGTTTACCCAGATGCCAGTCTGCGGTGTGGAGGATTTTTATCATTGATTATCGGCTTCTTTTGCTTTAAAATCCTCTCGGATCTGTTTTAGACGTGCTTTCCTTTCTGCTTCAGCATTTTGAAGCCTGCGTTTTTTCTGAGTGATTTTATCTTTGTTTTTTTTTCTGTTTGCTTCGTTATTCTTGCTCATATTGATTTTCGTAATGAGTAATTTTTGAAAGATGATCTGTACTGAAATAAATACCTTCATCAAAAATACTAAACATTAAGAGTTTAAACAATTTTAGCCGTTAAGTCTGATAAAATATTTAATTTTACGGTGCTATGGAAGAAAAATCAAAAGATCCGCTTCACGGAAAGCGTTTGGATGCCATTCTTGAAGAACTGGTGGACTATTATCAGGGCTTTGAGAAACTGGGAGAGCAGATCAATATCAAATGTTTTACAGATAACCCGAGTATCAATTCTTCTCTGAAATTTTTACGGAAAACAGATTGGGCGAGAACTAAGGTGGAAAGCCTGTATCTGTATGTCTTGAGGCAGAAGAAAAAAAACGAAGCAAAAAACAGAAATTAGAAAATTGTTTTTGAGGAAACTTTCATCAATAAAACTTCCTCCATTTATGATTTCAAAAACAGTATATTTGTGCTGATATTCGTGAAAAGCATCACGAAAAAAAAGAAAAAATATGACAATCGAAAACAATCATGTTGTAGCTGTAAGTTACATACTTCACACAATCGAAGAGGATGGAAGTAAGATTCTTGTAGAAGAAACGACCGCAGAAAATCCACTTACATTCTTATACGGTTTGGGAATGATGATTCCAAAATTTGAACAAAATATCCTTGGACTGAAAGCCGGTGATAAAGCCGCTTTTGTAATTCAGCCCGAAGAGGCTTACGGTGAAAAAGATCCCGAAGCAATCGCTCAGCTGCCGATTGATATGTTCAAGGAAGCAGGAACTCCACCTTTGGGAGCTATCTTGCCTTTATCTGATAACGAAGGCAACAATTTTCAGGCATTTGTGGTAGAAGTTACCCCTGAAGTTGTCATTGCAGACCTTAACCATCCAATGGCAGGTAAAGTTTTGGATTTCCAGGTGGAAATTGTAAGCACACGTCCTGCGACTGAAGAAGAATTGTCTCACGGTCACGCTCATGGAATTGACGGAAACGAAGCTCATTAAGAGTTTTTTTAAAATAAAAACGAGAATGTTCAGCAGAAATGTTGAACATTTTTTTTAACACCTATGTCACATAAGTTTTAGTTTAAAAACGCAAAAAGTATTTGAGAAACGTGAGATTTGAAAATCGAAGATTTTCATCGTATGCTTACAGTAAGAATATACGATAATGCAAAAACTCACGTTAAAAATCTTTGATTTTTCTCTAATGTGTTCTGAAATATTTTCAAAACCAAGAAAAATCTTTTTGACTTATGTGATAGAAGTTTTTGTGATTAAATAAGTCAATCTAAAAACTCACCACTTACGTAATACCAACGATTCTGAATCATTTTGAATGTTGATAATTCGTGATGAATTTGTTTTTGTCCGTCTTCATCAATATAATAAGCTTTAAATTCCACTTTATTCATCGATGGTTTACTTAAAATTTCCAATTTCGTCCATTGATTGATTTCTCCCCATTCCTGCAGATCTTTTGTATTGTGAAATTTTCTCTTGCCGGGAGAAGTTGTATCCATTAGATATTTTCCGTCCGGAATGGCGAATGCAGAAAACCTTGAACGCATCAAAGCTTCCGCAGTAGGTGCAAGTTTTTCCTGTGTGTGGTAAGGTTTACAGCATTCTTCGTAGGTTTTTCCGGAACAGCAGGGACAGGTCATTTTTTTTTGATTTTATTTAAACACAAATTTACACGAATTTCACAAAGCTAAATCTCCCGCTGATTTTACGGATTATGCAGATTTAAATTGTATGATTTTGAAAACGTTTGTGTTAGTTACGTTAAAATTTCTCCCACAGATTGCACAGATTTTCATAGATTCTATGAAAAATCTGCGAGAGATAAATTCCTACAATTTGTTCTAATAAAAAAAGCATCCAAAAAATGAATGCTTAAAAAATTATTTAATAAATCCTCTGTTTCTCAACAACGGCTTAATATCCGGATCGTGTCCTGTGAAATCCCGGAATGCCTGATTCAGGTCGACAGAATTTCCTACCGAAAGAATGTGTTTTCTGAAACGGTCACCGTTTTCTCTCGTCAGTCCGCCGTTTTTCATGATCCATTCCCAGGCGTCACTGTCTAAAGTTTCAGACCATAAATAGGCATAATATCCTGCTGAGTAACCTCCGCCCCAGATATGGGCAAAGTAAGGGGTGTGGTATCTGGGCGGCACCGTTGACAGCGTAAATCCGTGGTTGGTTAAAGATTGTTTTTCAAAATCTAAAACCGGCAATAACTGATTTTCACCGGTCACTGAATGCCAGTCCATATCAAGCGCTGCTGCAGAAACCAATTCCGTGGTCATATACCCCTGATTGAAAGTAGCTGCTTTTTTAATCTTATCTACCAATGCCTGTGGAATCGGCTGCTTTGTTTCGTAATGAATGGCGTAATTTTTCAAAACTACCGGATCTAAAGCCCAGTGTTCATTGATCTGAGATGGAAATTCAACAAAATCTCTGGGAACATTGGTTCCTGATAATGAAGGATATTTCTGGTTGGCAAACATTCCATGGATAGAATGTCCGAATTCGTGGAAAATCGTCGTCACATCATCATAGCTGATCAGTGAAGGTTTTCCCGGAGCAGGTTTCTGATAGTTGTAACAGTTGACAATCACCGGCTTTGTCCCTAAAAGGTAAGACTGTTCAACGAAATTACTCATCCATGCTCCCCCGTTTTTAGAATCTCTTGTATAGAAATCCAGATAATAAATGGCAAGAGATTTTCCGTCATGGTCAAAAACTTCGTAAGTCACCACGTCAGGATGGTATACCGGAAGATCTGTTCTTTTTTTGAAAGTCAGTCCGTAAAATTTTTCAGCTGCAAAGAAAACACCCTTTTCCAGAACGGTCGTGATTTCAAAATAGGGTTTGATCTGGTTTTCATCTAAATCAAATTTAGCTTTTCTTACCTGCTCGGCATAGAAATTCCAGTCCCATGGTTCTAATTTAAATCCTCCTTTCTGCTGGTCAATCAGATCCTGAATATCTTTTGCTTCACGTCTCGCTGTTTCTACTGCAGGGGTTGCCAATTGATTCATTAGTTTCACGGCTGCATCAGGTGTTTTGGCCATCTGATCCTGTAATTTCCACTCTGCGAAACTTTTCTTACCTAAGACCTGTGCTTTTTTAAGCCTTAATTTCGCAAGTTTTTCAATGGTTTCCCTGGTATCGCTGTTTCCACCTTTTTCAGCTCTCATCCATGAGGCTTTGAAAACTTTTTCACGGGTCGCTCTGTTGGTTAGATTTTGCAATACGGGTTGCTGAGTGGTGTTTTGAAGGGCCAACAGATATTTACCATCCTGGCCTGCATTTTTTGCGTCTGATGCAGCTGCTGCGATTTCGTCAGCTGAAAGACCGTCAAGTTCCTTTACGTTGTCAATGATGATCCCTCCTGCCTTTCTTGCCTCAAGCAGTTTGTTGGAATACTGGGTTGAAAGTGAAGCCATTTCCTGATTGATCTGTTTCAGTTTTTCTTTATCTGCAGCGGAAAGATTGGCTCCGGCAATTTCAAAATTCTGTTTGTAAAACTGAAGCAGCCGTTTACTTTCAGAATCGAGGCCGTTATCAGAAACTGCCTGTATTCTTTTATACAAATTTTCATTCAGATACATTTTATCAGAATGGGCTGCGAAAACCGGAGCGAATTCTTCATCCAATGCCTGTAGAGTAGGGTTTGTATTGGCACTTGTAAGGTTTGAGAATACAGTGACTGCTCTTTTCAGTACTTCACCACTTTTTTCCAGGGCAACAATCGTATTTTCAAAAGTTGCTGCTTCAGGATTGTTTGCGATTTTCAGAATTTCAGCGTCATGCTGCTTCAAACCAAATTCAAAAGCAGGCTTGAAATGTTCATTTTTGATTTTATCAAATTCCGGAGCTTCATACTGAAGCTTGCTTTTTTTCATAAAAGGATTCGACGAAAGTGATGAATCCGGTACAGGTATTTCCTGTTTCATATCGTTTGTTTTCATTGTGGTACACGAATAATTGAATGCCAAAGCAGAAATTAACAATACTGATGAAATGTTTTTCATAGATGACTTATATTAAACCCTAAAGATATTAAAAAGTAATTTGTTTAGTACCCGACAAAAAAGTTCTTTTTAGAGTGTATCGGATCATTAAAGTCCTGTATTGAAAATATAAGTTCATTAATAATTACTAAGTTATTACCCCTTATCCCATTGTAAATAATTACCTTAGGATGTAATATTTTTTATATTTTAGCTGTTATTAACAGTATACGAACAAAATTTATTAAAAATGACCATGAAATATTCTACCCTCTTACTTTTTTCCGGACTGATCAGTTTTTCTGCCTGCAATGACAAAACAGAAAAATCAAAATGGCTTCCGGATATTTCCAATAAAGAACACGGACCTCTGAAACAGAAGGAATTTAACGGAGATTTTGATGAAATCGAAGTTTCTCAGGCTATTGAAGCTGAGATTATTAAATCAGATATCGAAAAGGTGGTCATCTCGGCACCCTCCAATATTATTGATGAGGTCCTGGTAGAAAGGCGTGGCGGAAAAGTCCACATCCACTACAAAACCGGAATCAGGGTGATGAATACCAACAGGGTAACTGCAAAGATTTATGCTAAAGATTTTGTGAAACTGATTGCCAATTCTGCAGCAAGCATTACCGTAAAAGACAAATTTACTCAGGAAAAAACAGAAGTGGAGGCTTCAAGTGCAGCAAGCATTACCGGACATCTGGAAGCCAATAACTTAGAGATATCTGTTGACAGCAGCAGTAGTTTTGACGGGAAAATATGGGCCGTAGACCTGGATGTAGATGCATCTTCAGCGGCAAGCATTTCTATTTCCGGAAAATCTAAAAATGCTGAAATGAGCTCTTCGTCAGGAAGCAGCATCAATGGGAGAGAGGTTATTGTAGATAACCTTAAGGCAGACGCTTCAAGTGGGGCAAGCCTTGAGATCAGTGCCAGCTCAACTGTGGATGCAGAAGCCTCTTCAGGCGGAAGTGTTACTGTTTATAAAAAAGGAAATGTGACAACTGTGAAAAAAGAAGAGAATAGCGGTGGAAGTGTTTCTGTGCAATAATCATTTCCTGTTTTCTTCATCCTCTTCCTCAGCAGATGAAGAAGAGCCCTCCCAATTTTTACCGTCAAAGTTAAGATTGTCATAAGCCAACAGCTCCTCCTCTCTCTGGAGGAGTTCTTTTGTGGTAAACAGCCGTATTTCATCATCATGTTCAGCTTTTGCCAGTTTTCGGATTGAGGCTTTATCGATTGACATGAATCTCTGTCCCAGGCGGCGCGCAGCATATTTCCGCATACCTGTTTCATGAAGAACATCTACAGCCATATCAACGGCAGTCCCCAACGTTTCACGGTAAATATTATCAATCCCATTATTCAGGTAAGAATAGGCGTCTATCCTGTTTTTTGCCCTTACAAAAATTTTCACATCAGGATAATATTCACTCACGAGTTCTGCAATGAATTTATTATCTCCCGAATTGTCAAGACAGAGCACGAGGATCTCAGCATCTTCAATTCCGGCCGCTCTCAGAACGGGAATTCGGGTTGCATCGCCGTAATAAACTTTAAAGCCGTAGCCTCTCAATAATTTTACACGGTCAGAATCTCTGTCCAGAACAGTGGCTGAAATCTTATTGGCTTTGAGCAGCCTGCCTACTGTACTTCCGAAATGGCCAAAACCAACAATGATAATTTTCTTCTGTGCAATATTGTTTTCGAGAATGTTAAAATCGCTTTTCTCTTCAGGAATTCCTTTAATGAATCTGGGGGTAATCAGCCGGTCGTTGATGATCAGTAAGAAAGGAGTAATACACATGGTGATAGCAGTAACGGCCATCATCTGGGCATTTAATTCCTCACCGAAAAGATAAAGATCCGAGCCGTAGTTGATGAGTACAAATGCAAACTCCCCGACCTGAGAAAGAGCAAAGGCATAGAAAAGGCTCTGCGGATTATCCATTTTGAAAAATTTACCAATAGAAAATAAAACAATAAATTTAACGGATAAGACGGCAAAAACCGTTGAGAAAATAAATAACGGATCATCTGCAATAACATTAAAGTTCATCGTAGATCCTACACTCACAAAAAATACGGCAAGAAGAAGTCCTTTGAAGGGGTCAATCTGTGCTTCCAGTTCATGCCGGAATTCACTGTTGGCCAGCATGACTCCCGCAAGGAAAGCCCCTAATGCAGGTGAAAGCCCAATCGATACCATCAGTTCAGATACACCGATCACCAGGAAAAGGGAAGAGGCAGTTAATAATTCGGTCATTCCTGCCTTTGAAACATATCTTAAAAAGGGAACGAATACATATCTTCCCAATAGAATCAGGATCACAACGCCCATGATAACCGTTCCGGCCTGCAGCCATTCCGGAAGTTTCTGAATCAGAACCTGCACTTCGTTTTCACTGTGCTTTACTTTAGAGTGGGCAAGCAATGGTAAAACTGCAAGGATAGGAATTACTGCGATATCCTGAAATAAAAGGGTAGAAAATGATGCTTCACCTGCTACGGTTTTAAAACTGTTTTTTTCCTGCAAAGTCTGAAGAACGATTGCAGTAGATGAAAGAGCAAAACACATGGCAATGGCTATTGCCTTATCCGTTTTCCAGCCGACAGCAATGAAGATGAGAAAGAGAAGGGAGATTGTTAGCACCATTTGGGTAAGCCCGAGTCCGAGAATTTTTTTTCTCATTTCCCAGAATTTTCTGGGCTCTAATTCCAGGCCTACCAGAAATAAAAGCATGATCACTCCAAATTCACTGGCATGCATAATATCGTTGACATCATTTCCCGTCAGTTTCAGAACATAAGGGCCAATGATAATTCCGCCTAAAATATAGCCGATTACAGAACTTAAACCCAGCTTTCTTGCCAGCGGAACCATAATAATGGCAACGCCCAGAAAAAGCAGGGTGTTCATCGCTAAAGTTGATTCCATTTTATTGATCTAAAAGTTTTACAAATTTCTGTTTCTGCAGAATAATTTCTTTTTTTGATAATTTATTCGCTTCATAAACGATGACGATATCTTTCACCTGTGCTCTGAAAACTTTTAAAGAAACAATCAGTCCGCTGATGAGCTCATCAACCGTATACTGATAAGTGCCTTCTTTGCTGAATGACCTTTCTTTACCTCCGGTTGTTACTACAATGTAGACTTCTTTGCCTTCCAAAGGATTTTCTTCTCCCTCGTTAAGCCAGTTTCTGTCAAAGACTTCATCAATCCAGAGCCGCAGCAATGGTGGCATCCCAAACCATATGATAGGAAACTGAAATATAAAACGTTCATAATTCTGCAGTCTTTTCCGTTCACGGAATGCTGCAATATGAAAATCGGGATATTCTTCATAAAGATCCCGTAAGGTAAAATGCTGATGACGGACATAGAAATTGATTAACTCTACATTCGAGTTTGAGTGTTCCAGATAAGGATGGGCAAAAACTACCAGCGTTTTCTTCATAAAATCTGTTTTGAGTAAATATAATGAAAATATTTCATGCATTTGAGTTTTGAATCTGCCAAGCTTAACTATAATAAAAAAAACAGACTGGAATTATTTACAATTCCAGTCTGTTTTTTTTTAATTTTTTTTATTTATAAAGCATAAAAAGGAATTCCTTCGTATGTATAATTAGCATAATTTTGCTGCGAAGTTGTGTAAAAGTGATCTCCTTTTTTTCGTCCATAATACTGATAAATAGGACGGCTTCCATTTGATTGTGAAGGATAGGCGTAAAATTCTATTCCCTCTGCACTGTATCCGGAAGGTGCTCCCGGAGAAGTTGAATAATAATGATCCGTACCGTTCCAATATCTGTATACAGGCACTGAACCAGGAGCTTTGTAATTGTAAGCTAAAAATGCTACCCCTTCATATCCATATCCTGAACCGCTAAATGATCCCGTATCTTTTGTGTAAAAATGATCCGTTGTACTGTTATTATAATATCTGTGTATCTGGATTGGTACAAATTCCATCTGTACCTGGTTATCTATTAAGTACTGATCGATGTAAGCTTTCAGGGATGCTTTCTTAATTGGGTCTTCTACTAAGTCATATAATTTAACAACACCATGTTCTGCTATATCAACAAAAACAGAATTTTGAGGAGTACAGGAGTTTTGCCAATTGGCAATACTGACAGTTGGGTTGGACTGGTCAAGACTTAAAGTGCCGAGTAATTGCTGCGTAGCATCACCTCCGTATGATTTATAATATAAGGTTCTATTAAAGTTTTTAGATGATGAAGATGTATCGGAATTATTATTGACATTGATATTGAAGATATTTCCTACCGCAACTTTTACACCTACCTGAGATGCATTTGTTCTATTTTCATTTGATGTTTCTGATCTGAACATCACATCCAGTTTCCCTCCGGTGTAAATGTCTGTAAGTACATGTGTACCATAAGTTTCAACAATTTGTTGAGGAGTAAACGTTTGTATGTCTTGAACAAATTGCGGTTTTAGATAATTTTTTAATTCCGTAGCAGGAATTGTAAATTTATATCTCCTTTGTTTGATCAATAGATGGTAGCTTCCATAGATGTACTTACCGTCAAATTTATTTGTTTGTGTAAGTGAACCATTAAAAGAAGCCGTAATTGACTGTTTGAATAGAGAAAATGTTCCTCCTAAATCAAGTTTTGTTGTCACACTTTTTGAATACTCATACGCATTTTCTCCATAATTTTCTTTGTACTCCTGCGTAGAGGTCTGTTGTGTTTCGATAGCGTTTGTCAACTGATAGACATCTACAACCTGGTTACCAGCTGAACTTTCTACTGCAAAACTTTTTGTAACATTATATCCGGAGCCTAAAAAAGTATATTCAGGAGTGTATTTTGCTGATAGATTTTCATTTTCCGATTTTCTTAAATTTGTACTTTCAGTGATGTCTTCAACAGTATCATTGGTGCCGCATGATAGCACTCCTAAAAAGAGCATTGCAAAAGATGCAAGCTTTAAAGATTTTTTCATAAAAATTATTTTGTTTTAAATTCAATTCAAAACTATTTAAATGTTAACGAAAAAAAAACTTGTGTAATTTTTATTTTTTTATATCACACTAGTGTGTGTAAAAATTAATATTTCTGAGCTTATTTTAATGTAGGCTGGCAATTTAAACCACTTTAACAATAACTACCATCCGCCTGAAGCTCCGCCTCCGCCAAAACTTCCGCCTCCACCAAAGCCTCCGAATCCGCCTCCTCCGCCTACTGAGCTTCCACCGCCAAATCCTCCTCCGAAACTTCCCGGGAAAGGAAAGAATCCACCTGGATAATTACGGCGTCCTCTCCTGCTCAGAATGACATCTCCGTCGTCATCACCTCCACCTTTGTTTCCAAATATCACAATGAGTATAACGAAGATTATAAAACCGATAATAATCAATTTTGAAACACTTCCTTCACCGGATTTTTTCTGATGGGCGAGGGGTTTGAATTTACCTTGGACAGCATCCATAATAGCATTCGTTCCACCATTGATGCCTTCAAACCATTTTCCTTTTTTGAAGTTGGGAGTGACAATGTAATCGATAATCTGTCCGGCAACAGAGGCTGTTAAATACTGTTCAACAGCCCGTCCCTGCTGAATAGATATCGTTCTGTCCTGCGTTGCAATCAGGAAAACTATTCCGTTGTCTACACCTTTTTGTCCGATTCCCCATTGCTCGCCAAACATGGTTGCCAGGTAATTGATATCTTCTCCCTTGGTTGAAGGAATAATGATTACTTCTATTTCTGTTGAAGTAGAATCTGCAAACCTGATCAGTTTATTGTTGAGTTCATTTTTCTCCTGCTGGGTGAGCAGATTGCTTTCATCATATACAGGATATAATACTGAAGGTTTTGCAGGTATGGTATATTGAGCCGATACAAAAGTATACAGGCATATCAGGATGAATGAAAATAATATTTTAAGAGAAGGTAATCTCATTGGGAAGTTCATTGCGGTTTTCTCCCGTTACGGGAAAATGTTTTTTGAGTTCGAGACCGGTTTCAAGAATAGCACTTTTTAAAGCCTTAAAATAGTTGCCCTTTGCAAATTCGGAGGTGATGAAATCATGGAGGTGATCCCAGAAAGACTGATGGACTTTTGCATGAATGCCGGTATCACCAATGATAGTAAGGTATTTTTCTTCAAAATTTATATGAAAGAGAACTGCATTTTTCTCTTTTGTCTGATCCTTGCAAAGTTCATTGAAAACCTGATAAGCTGTTTCTGCATTATTTTGGGATGTTGTAGAATCGATATGCACCCTAATCTCTCCGGTAGAATGATTTTCTGCCGACTGAATAGCTTCCACAAGGGAAGCTATCTGTTGATCTGTAAGATACCGGCCCATTACTCTGTAAATACTTCAGGTGCTTTTTCGGCTCCTGCAGCTGCTTTGAACTGAGGTCTTTCTTTGAAGTTGGTGAAATTAGCCAGGATATTATTAGGGAATGTTTTTATCAAAACATTATACTGTTCTGCTGCTTTATTATAATATACCGTTTCAGAGCGGATACTGTTTTCAATAGCAATGTATTCACGCTGGAAATTAGTATACTGCTGATCTGCTTTAAGGTTAGGATAAGATTCCACCACAGCCATCAATCTGCTCAACGCTCCTGATAATTCTCCCTGTGCTGCCTGAAATTTAACCATATCAGCTTCGGTCATATTTGATGGGTCAATATTGATAGAGGTGGCTTTGGAACGTGCTTCGACTACTTTTGTCAATGTTTCCTGTTCAAATTTTGAATATGATTTTACGGTTCTTTCCAGATTGGGAATCAGATTGGCTCTTTTCTGATAAACCGTCTCTACATTCGACCATTTGGTGTTCACGTTCTGTTCCTGTGTTACAAACTTATTGTATCCGCTTTTTCCCCAGAAAAATAGTATGGCAACGATGATAAGAAGAGCTATGCCGATGGTTCCGGCGCTCAGGCAACCTTTGTTTTTCATGTGTGATTTTATATTTGTTTATTTTTTAATTTTCGTGTGCTACCCAAATATACAAATTATGTGCTAATTTTGCAGAAAATTATTTAAATGACAACAATAGTGGTGGCGATGGGTGAGAAAAACGAAATTGGTGCCGGCAACCAATTGCTCTGGCATCTTCCTAAAGATTTAAAACATTTTAAAGACCTCACATCGGGACATCCGGTTATTATGGGAAGAAAAACCTATGAAAGTATCGGAAAAGCACTTCCAAACCGTACCAATATTGTAATATCAAGAAAGAAAAACTGGTTTGAGGAAGGGATTTTAATTGTAGGGAGTATTAAAGAAGCCGTGAAATTTGCAAAAAAAATAGATGAAAATATTTTCATCATCGGCGGTGGAAATATATATGAACAGACCATAGAAATTGCTGACAGGCTTGAAGTTACTTTAGTGAAAGCTGAATTAAAAGCGGATACCTTCTTTCCGAAAATTGATCCGAAAATCTGGAAGCTGTCTGAAGAGGTTTTTCACGGAAAAGACGATAAAAATCAATACGATTTTGTTTTTCAGACTTTTGAGAAAACAGAACATTAATCCTAGATAGCTGGTGGTTTTGTAACAGTTATATACAATGAACAATCAATCAAATTTATTATCTTTGCACTTCTAAATTTTAATAATGAATAAATACATAAAAATCGTAGTAGGGGCACTTCTTATTTTGGGAGGTCTGTATATGATGTTTTTTACAAGAAACTTAGGCTGGGGAATTGTAATTTTTCTTCTAGCTGCTTTACCTATTTTCCTTTTCTTTAAAAACGAAAATATTCTTTTGGCCTTCTGGCAACTGAGAAAACAGAACATGGTAAAAGCATCAAAGTTTTTAAATAATATTAAAGATTATAAAACAGAACTTCATAAGACCCAATATGGTTACTATCATTACCTGCAGGGTTTAGTTTTGGCTCAGGATCATCCTACGAAAGTAGAGCCGTTAATGAGAAAAGCTTTGGAATATGGTCTGAATATGAAGCATGACAGAGCAATGGCAACATTAAATTTAGCAGCTGGTGCAATTTCAAAGGGAAGAAGACAGGAAGGACAAAAACTTCTTGAAGAAGCTAAAAGGCTTGATACCGCAGGGATGATGACCGATCAGATCAAAATGATGAAAGATCAGTTAAAAATGCCGACAATGCAGAAGCATATGCATAATCCTCACATGAGACAGAGAGGAAAGTTTTAATCAGAATAAATTTTATCAAGATAAATAATGCACCGGATCACTTTCCGATGCATTTTTTTTATTCCTATATTCTCTACATTTCCGAATTACTCTCATACCCATAAAACTTAGGGATTTGCCAATGGTATTTCACTGCGAAGGTTCGCATGGCTACAATCATCAGAATGGTAACAACCTGTATAAAAGTATAGGAAAGATTGGTAAAGTGGTTGAGCAGTAAAAATGTCGATCCTCCAACGATACACGCCGTTGCGTAAATTTCTTTTCTGAAAATTAACGGAATCCTGTTCAGCAGAATATCCCGGATAATTCCCCCGAAACATCCGGTAATGGTACCGAGCCCAATACAGATCAATGGATGGATGTCTAAGTTAAGTCCTTTCTGGACTCCGATGATGGTAAATAAACCTAATCCGAAGCTGTCAAAGATAAATAAAGTCACTTTAAAATTCTTCTCAACAGATTTGAAGACCATAGAGAAAAAACTTGTTATCAGAATGAGGCTGCACATCAGGAGATCGTGCATCCAAAAGACCGGGATATCGAGAAGCAAATCCCTTACTGTTCCGCCGCCGACAGAAGTTACAAAGGCAATGATCAGTACTCCGAAAGGATCAAGCCGTTTCTGCATTGCTGCAAAACTTCCCGACATCGAAAATGATATGGTACCGAGGATCTCTATAATAAGATTGAGCTGTTCGTGCATTATTTATAAATGATGATTGATAGTTTATAATTGATAAAATATTTAATGGCGAAATCATTTATCTCTTATCATCTATTATTTATTTTTCAACTCTCACCGCATCCGGCACCAGCAATTCGTACTCGCCGCCATGATTAATGATCTCTCTCACGATGCTGCTGCTGATGAATGATTTCCCTGATGAGGTCAGTAAGAACACGGTTTCCAGCTTTTTATGAGCTAAAGTGCGGTTGGTGTGGGCTATGGCTTTTTCAAATTCAAAGTCTGCGGGATTTCTCAGTCCTCTCAGGATAAACTGAGCGTTTTTTTCAAAGCAGTAATCCACCGTTAAACCTTCAAAATGGTCGACTTCCACATTAGGAAATTCGGCTACTGAATTTTGTATAAATTCCATTCTTTTTTCAAGGGGGAACATATATTTCTTCTGAGAATTCTGACCGATGGCAATGATGACTTTGTCAAAAAGTGCCGCAGCTCTCTCTATAATATCGTAATGTCCTAAGGTGATAGGATCAAAAGATCCAGGAAAAACAGCAATTTTCATGCGTAAACAGTTTTGAGTTTGGGGGCTTGAATTCTGAATTTTAAAGCAAGATTCTGACCCTTAAATTTAAAATTATTATTTTCTGACGCTACTTATTTTTAGTCAGTGCTTTTTCAACTTCGTTTCCGCACAGGTCTTTAATGGAAATTCCATAAATTTTTGCCTGTTGAGGGAGAATACTGGCAGGGGAGAATCCCGGGTTTGTATTGATTTCAAGCATGTAAGGAACGCCGTCCATCAAAATAAATTCGCTTCTTGAAAAACCACTCATCCCTAATGAGTTGTAGGCTCTTTTTGCAATCTCTTCAACTTTTTTTGTGGTTTCTGCGTCAATTCTTGCAGGAGTAATCTCTTCAGACGCTCCTTCGTATTTGGCTTCATAGTCGAAAAATTCATTTTGTGGAACAATTTCCGTAATTCCCAAAACAATTGTTTCGCCTTGATAATCAATGACTCCAACAGAGACTTCCATTCCGTCTAAAAAGCTTTCAATTAAAATCTCATCATCTTCTTTAAATGCAGTTTCGGTAGCAGCAATCAGTTCAAACGGATCTTTTACTTTAGAAATTCCAAGTGATGAACCTGACTGATTAGGTTTTACAAACAGCGGAAGACCAAGATCCTGAATGATCTCATCAACATTGATTTCTTCACCTTTTCGTAAATATACACTTTTGGCAGACGGAATTCCATATTTGGATAAAACAGCAAGTGTATCTTTTTTATTGAATGTCAGAGCACTTTGATAAAAATCACATCCTGTATAGGTTTGCCCGATAGCATCCCAGTAGGCCTGCAGGATGCCGTTTTCGCCCGGAGTTCCGTGGATGATATTAAAGCATACATCGAATTTTAAAGTTTCATCACCATTGATACGGACAGAAAAGTCTCCTTTGCTGATCGGAAGCTTGTTTTCTTTTTCATCCAGAAAATACCATTCATCTTTCAGAATAATGATTTTGTATACATTATAAAGGTCTCTGTCTAAGGAATCATAGATCAGCTGTCCGCTTTTCATGGAGACTTTATATTCGTCAGAATAACCTCCCATCACTACAGCAACGTGTTTTTTGCTCATATCCGTTTGTATCATTTAAGGCAAATTTAATGAAATTATATCACGCAGGAATTGAATTTAAGAAAATTTGAAACAAATGCTAATTCTGTTAAATAAAAAGGGCATTCAAAAATTATTAGTTATATTTGCGGTTATAATTCAAGTATTTTCAAGTATGCTTAAATCACTTTTCAATTGGAAAGTCTTAGTTAATTTAGTCGTGGCAATCGCAGTTTTTCTGGGATTGGTGTGGCTTACATTCCGCTGGTTGGAGTACCATACCAACCATGGTCAGGAAATTCCTGTCCCCAACGTTGTTAATAAATCTGTACATGACGCTGTCAAAATATTAGAGGATAACGGGCTTGATTACGAAGTAGACAGTGCTGCATTTAATCCAAAATTCAGACCCCTTCAGGTTCTAAAAGTTTATCCTTCTCCGGGATCACGGGTAAAAGACGGCCGGGCTATTCAGTTAATGGTGAATCCTAAAAGCTGGGCTCCTGTTGCTGTACCTGATGTGATTAATAAATATTCAGGGCTGGCATTCCAGAGGCTGGAACAGGTAGGATTGAAAGTTGCTGATACTATTTATGAACCGAGTATCCAGAAAGATGCTGTTTTAAGGATTTTATTTAAAGGAAATGCTGTTCAGCCAGGAACTAAAATTCCACGATTCTCAGTCATTGACGTGGTTGTGGGAACAGGTCCAATGAGAAATATTACCATTCCGAATGTAGTAGGCCTTACTGTTAAGGAAGCCAGAGCATATATTGCAAGAAACCTTTTTGAAGTAGGAATTGTAGAACATGAGGATGGCGGGAAGGACGAATCTGATATTGTCTATTACCAGGATCCTGCTGCAGGAGATGCCAGGGACCAGGGAATGCAGATCGATCTGTGGGCGAGTAAGAAAACCCCTGCAGAACTGCGTGACAGGATCGATCAGTTGAATTCTACATATAGGATGAAAATTGATACAACTCTTCCGCCAATCAGATATGAAGAGGTTCCTAACTTTCAGGATGAACCGGTAAATACGGTTCCTCCACCAGCAGTGGCTCCAAAGTCTGCAAGTCCAAAACCTTCTGCGGCCACAGTTTCTAAGCCGGTAAGCAATAGTAAAAATGCAGATACAAAGGCAAAGGTAAATTCTACGGACAACTCTGCGAAACCGCCAACGACCACGGTTGCGGATAAGCCAAAAGCTAAAAAGGTTATCATTAATTAAGGGATAGCTTTATAATAAGATTCAGGCTTCAACTTTAACATGTTGGGGCCTTTTATGTAAAAAAGAAGATCATGACAGAAGATAATGAAGAATTTTTAGACGAAGAATTATTAGATGCTAATAATATCGATATTGATGAGGAAAATAAAGGTTTATACGAACATGTGAATATCACTGTTGACGGTAAGCAGGAACCTTTGAGAATTGATAAATTCCTTTTGAATTTCCGTCAGAATTCTTCCAGAAATAAAATTTCACAAACCTGCAGGGCCGGTAACGTTGTTGTCAATGGGAATCCTGTAAAACAAAACTACCGGGTAAAGCCCGGAGATCAGATTTCCCTTTTACTTGCTCACCCTCCAAGACTGAATGTGATCATTCCACAGGATATTCCCATTAATATTGTTTATGAAGATGATGATTTGGTCGTGGTAGATAAAGAACCGGGAATGGTTGTTCATCCGGGATTCGGAAATTGGGACGGCACATTGGTGAATGCATTGGCTTTTCATTTCGATAAGAAAGGTGAGAAATCTGATCTTGACAGGGTTGGCCTTGTACACAGAATCGATAAAGACACTTCAGGACTTCTCGTGATTGCTAAAAATGAATATGCTTTGAGCTTTCTGGCAAAACAGTTTTTCGAAAGAAAAACCAAAAGGCTTTACTGGGCTTTTGTCTGGGGAAATGTAAAAGAAGATACAGGCACTATAACAGGTCATATTGGGAGGCATCCAAAGAACAGGATGCAGATGTACACTTATGTTGACGGAAGCCAGGGAAAGCACGCTGTAACCCATTATAAAGTTTTGGAAAGATTTAAATATATGACATGGGTAGAATGTAAATTAGAAACCGGCAGAACCCACCAGATCCGTGCACATTTCAAACACATTGGGCATACCCTCTTTAATGATGAGAGATATGAAGGGAATATTGCCCTTCGTGGAGTTAATCTCCCTAAGTATAAGCAGTTTGTGAAAAATGTTTTCGAAATTTTACCCAGACATGCCCTTCATGCACACACTTTAGGATTTATACATCCAACCACTAAAAAGGAATTGTATTTTGAGAGCCCAATGCCCCAAGATATGACGGATGCCGTAAAAAAATGGAGAAATTATTTAGAAAACTAAAAATATATTGAGAATTTTTTTATATTTGTTGAATTGAAATCAAGATTTGTTATGAGAAAACTATATGCTATCGTATGTTTAGCTCTTTTGTCTAATGCATACAAAGCACAAGAATCATTACCATACTATCAGCAATATCTTTTGGATGGTGAATTCCTGTTCAACCCTGCACAATATGGTAAAACGGACTATGTACAGCTCAATCTAAACTATCAACAACAATTTTCAAAATTTAGCGAATCTCCAAACGTTCAGTCTGTGGGGATCAATGCTAATATTTTTGATAGAGTGGGAGCGGGTATTTCCGTTTTCAGAGACAGCAACGGTCCTATTTCTGCAGGAGGTATTACAGCAGGAGCATCTTACTTCATTCCTTTAAGCAGTGATGGAGAAAGAAAAGATCAGTTTTCTTTTGGTACCAGTGTTAATTTTTATAATATGAATTTTGATTATTCTAAAATTAATACGGAAGACGGGTATGACCCATTATTGCAGGGAAATGAAAGTAATATCTTTATGGCTTATGCCAACTTTGGTTTGGCTGCAACATATAAAGGTTTATTCGGAGGTATCTCTGTGAATGATATTGCCTTAAGCAATGACGAGTCTATCGTAAACAATTACGAGCCATCACCGATCAAATTCTTCTTAAACTTAGGATACGACTGGAAAATTGCAGACAATATTGCAATTACTCCTTCCGCTCTAATCAATTTAAATACCAATTCTACCAGAATGATGGATTTAAACCTGATGGCTACTTTTTCCAATGATATTAATGCATTCTCTTTCGGTGTAAGTTACAGAGGTGTACAGAATAGATTTGACAATCAGCAGCTTAGTATTTCACCAATTGTAAAGGTAAGATTCAACAAATTTATGGTTGGAGCAACATATAACCTGGGAATGTCTGACATTCAGGAGTACGGTGGAAACAGCTTTATGCTTGGTTTGGGTTACAACTTTGATAACTTTATCAATCATAGAGGATTTAGATACTAATCTTATTTAATTTAAATAAATTTGAGCTCTGAATTTTTCAGGGCTTTTTTATGATGTACATTCACATACCTTTCTGCAAACAGAAGTGCAGCTACTGCAACTTTCATTTTTCAACCTCTTTACAGTTTAAAGATGAGATGATTGCAGCAATAAAAAAAGAAATATTTCTCCGGAAGGATGAACTTCAAAATAAAGATCTGAAGTCACTTTATTTCGGTGGAGGCACTCCTTCGATCCTTTCCGGAGATGAAATCAGGTCTTTGATCGATGAAGTTTTGAAATATTTTACTTTCAGTTCAGATATTGAAGTGACTTTAGAAGCAAATCCAGATGATCTGGACCGGAATTTTTTAAAACAGCTTTCAAATTCTGCTGTTAACCGGTTGTCCATCGGAACGCAAAGTTTTTTTGATGAAGATCTTATACTTATGAATCGGGCACATAATGCTTCTGATGCTGAAGGTTCAATCAAAAGAGCGCAGGATTTTGGGTTTGAAAACCTGAGTATTGATTTAATTTATGGATCGCCAACTTCCAGTTTAGAAGTCTGGAAACAGAATTTAAATAAAACAATAGCGCTTGAAGTTCCGCATATTTCATCCTATGCTTTGACTGTAGAACCTAAAACTGCTCTAGAAAACTGGATTGCCAACGGAAGGGTTTCACAACCGAAGGAAGAAGAGCAGAGCAGGGAGTTTTATTACATGATTGATTTCCTGAAAGACCACGGTTTTGAGCATTATGAGATTTCCAATTTTGCAAAGGCAGGTTTTCATTCGAGACATAACTCAGCCTATTGGAAGTATCAGGAATATCTTGGCATTGGTCCGTCTGCCCATTCGTATAACGGGTTTGATGCCAGAAGCTGGAATATCGCCAACAATCAACAGTACATTAAAAAATTAAATTCTAATCTTCTGGCAAAAGAAACAGAAATTCTTTCATCTAAAGATCAGTTCAATGAAATGATTATGATCGGACTCAGAACAACCTGGGGAGTAGATCTTAGTGATGTAAGGAATAAATTTAAAGAAGATATTCTGGATCAGTTTCATAAAGAAATTCAACAGAAAATTGAAGACGGTATTTTAATTGAAGACAACAATCACCTTAAAATTCCTGAAAAGCATTGGTTTATGGCTGACGGAATTGCATCAGATCTGTTTCAGGTTTAAAGCCATTAGTGTATATTTGGATTAAATAGAATAACCAATGAAGAAAAATTTATTACTGCTCTTACTATTTCTTGGAGTTTTACATTATTCACAAAAGCCTATTTTTGTTAAAGCAAAAGTTAATGCCGTTAATGTTTACAGGAGTTCTGCTGAGCTGCAAAATACAGCAAGTTTTTCTTTGCCAATGGGCGCTTCTGAAGTAATTATAACCAATATTTCTGATGAAATTTTAGAAAAGTCTTTACAGGTGCGCATCAGTAATAAGGAGGTTACTGTCTTATCAGTTCAATATACCGATGATTATACTTCCGAATATGATATGGACAGAACAAATCCCCGCATTAAAAAGGTTACCGACAGTATTACATTGCTCGAAGATCTTGTTAATAAAGCGAATATTGAACTTGATGCCAATAATAAAACATTAGAACTGTTAGATAAAAATCAAACCGTTCTGGTAGGTAGCAATATGTCAAATGTAGCACAGCTGATGCAGCTTGCAGATTATTATAAAACCAAAAGGATCGAAATCAGCAGTACAATATCTCAAATCAACAAAAAGACTTCTGATCTACAACGAAAAATGAATCGACTGAGAAACAGTCTGAAAATCAATTCTGCAATGGAAGAAGCATCTTCAGACGGAGTTTTAATTGTGAAGATTTTGAGTTCTGCTGCAGGAACTGTAAAAGCTGATATTAATTATTTAGCTGAAAATGCATCCTGGGAGCCTTTTTACGAAGTAAGAGGAACCAAAATTTCAGAGCCTTTAGATGTTATTTTTAAAGCAAAGATACGACAGGAGACAGGTCTTGACTGGAAAGGAGTAAAGTTATCTCTGATTAACGGAAGGTCAGGAAGAAATAACACTGCGCCGGTTTTGAATCCTTGGTTTTTAGAATCTTACAGACAGCAGGATGTTCAGGTAATGAGTTCTGGCAGAATTGCAGATACGATCGTTAAAGAGAAACAGATTGAAGAAGTAGTGGTAACAGGAGTTGGTTTTACATCTGTTGAAAATCAATTTAATATTAGTTTTGAGGTAGATATTCCTTATGATATTCTGTCAAATAATCAGGAGAACTTCGTTAATCTTAAGCAAATAAAAATTCCGGCAAGTTACAAATACTTTGCTGCTCCTAAATATAATACAGATGCGTTCTTAATTGCAAAAATAAAAGATTTTAACAAGTATGATCTCATATCTGCTCCAGCGAATATTATTTTTGAAAATATGTTTATTGGCGAAACAATGATTAAACCCAATCAGACAATTGATGAACTAAATATTACATTGGGAGATGATAAGAAAATTAATATCAGAAAAGAAGTAATTGATGATAAATCAAGCGTAAAATTCTTTTCCTCTTATCAGGAAAAAACAATTACTTATGATATTGTGATAAGAAACAATAAAAAGGAAGCTGTAGATATAGAAATTAAAGATCAGTTTCCTCTCAGTAAAGATGAAAGCATAAAGATTGAATTACTGCAGACAGACGGTGCGGAAATAGATAAGGAGAAAGGATATTTGACCTGGAACATAAAAATTTCTCCCTCTGAAACAAAGAAATTGAGAATCAGTTATAAGGTAAGGTATCCAAAAGATTTTTCGGTGAGTAATCTTAACTAATTACAATTCTATTCACTATTTTTGCACTAAATTTCATTTCGTTTGAAAACTAAAAAACAGGATTATCCGCATCTTTCACCTAAGCAGCCTATCGGTATCTTTGATAGTGGCGTAGGTGGTTTGACAGTCGCAAAGGAAATCAAGAGACTTCTTCCGCATGAAGACCTTATCTATTTCGGAGATACCAAGCATTTACCCTACGGCGAAAAATCCAAGGAAGCGATTATAGAATATTCTACGAAAATCACCAATTTTTTATTGGAACAAAACTGCAAGGCGATTGTTATCGCATGCAATACCGCTACGGCCAATGCTCTGAATGAAGTGATGCAGTCTGTTGCCGGGAAAGTTCCTGTTATTGATGTGATCAATCCTGTGGCGGAAAAAGTGGCGTATGAAATACATACCAATGTAGGGGTGATTGCGACGAAAGCTACGGTAAATTCAGGGCTGTATAAGAAAAGCATCCGTAAGCACAATAAGTTTATTAAAGTTGACGAACTGGCAACGCCGTTATTGGTTCCTGCCATTGAAGAAGGATTTAAAAATCATCCGATTACGCATTCAATTATTTATAATTACCTGAGTAATGCGAAACTGAAAAATATTGAAACATTGATATTGGGCTGTACGCATTATCCATTACTGATTGATGAGATCAAGCAGTATTACGGAAACCGTGTCCGGGTTATCGATTCTCCGAATATTGTTGCCAACCATCTGAATATCATATTGGACAAATACCATCTTCTGAATTCCGGCAATCCAAAGGCTACCTACCATTTTTATCTGTCAGATATCACGAAAAACTTTGAGAAGATTTCAAAAAAATTCTTTGGGAAAAGTATCGATTTAGAATTAAAGGTATTGTAAAATTTAAAGAGAAACAGGCTTCAACCCGTTTTTTACAGAATTCAATACATTGGCATGAGCCAAATCTTAATTTTTTCAGATCTCTACAATAATCTTTTCAGAATCTAATCTTCTTTTTGGAGTGATTTTTAACTGATTATTATCAGTCTCAGACTTTTCGCCAATGGCTACTGCAAAAACAGACTCGTAACCGGCATTATTGATGATCGCATCATACTGATCAGGCTCAATGCCTTCCATGGGAGTAGAATCAATTTCCATTTCGGCACAGGCGGACAGCAGGACACCAAGTGCAAGATATACCTGGTGGGTCATCCACGATTTAACAGATTCTTCACCTTTCGGTTTGATCAGCGTATTGTAATAATTAATTCCTACCTCATTAAGGTATTCATGCATATGCTTCTCAAAATGTTCAGAACTTTTAAGCACCTGAAATACGATAATATAACTGCAGTCGATGACTTTCTGTCTATTATGAAAAGAAAATTCAGACAACTGTTCTTTGGTCGCCTGTGATTTGATAAACACAAAATTCCAGGGCTGGCTGTTAATGGAAGACGGACTTAAATTAAGTATTGCTTTTAGCTCATCTACTTTTTCCTGACTGATTTCTGCCTGAAGATTATACTTTTTAACAGTATACCTGTTTTTCATCTTTTCTAAAAAACTCATCATAATTCATTTTACAGTAACTAATTTAAACAAAAAAAATCAGGAATTAAATTTCCTGATTGTCTTTTTCTTCTGTCATTGTTGCTTCCTCCTGGTTAGGTTCGAAAAAACTGAATGTTATATTTCCGTATTTTCTGCTGTCAATCAAATTGGGGTGATCAAGCTTCATTCTGCTTTGATGCTCTACGATAAAAATTCCGTTAGGCTTCAGGTATTTGTTATTCAGAACAAGAGAAATTAATTCCATGTATTTCTTTTCTTCTGTTTCGAATGGTGCATCAGAGAAAACAATCTCGTAAGATTTTTTATTTCTGAATTTTTTCAGCCAGTCAAAAACATCACCGCGCTGTACACTTACGTTAAGACTAAATCCCAGTTCTGATGCGGTAGAGTTTAAAAATGAAGTATGCTTAGGGTTTAATTCTACCGAAGTTACATCTTTGCAGCCTCTTGAAGCGAATTCAAAAGTAATGGAGCCAATCCCTGCAAAAAGATCCAGCACGGCACTCGCCTGCATGTCATATTTATTTTCAATGATACTGAACAAAGCTTCCTTGGCAAAGTCTGTGGTTGGTCTTACATCAAAGTTTTTCGGAGCCGCAATTTTTTTTGCTTTCCATTTACCGGCAATTATTCTGTACATTTTATTGGGTTGTTAGAAGTTGGGTGTTTATGTCAACACTATATAATTATAAACGATTGAAGATACCTCTTCCTGTTGATATTTAGGATATGATCTGCTGTAAAGCGGAAGCTTTCGCAAACTTGATCCTCATTACGGCATGGTCTGTAACTTTGTAATTACGCTCTTTTAAGCCATACAGCTTCCTACATCAATACAAAATTCCTGTTCGGTATATTATCAAAAACAATTTTCAGATTTTTAACAAACTTCTGAAGCTCTGAAATAAAAGTTTCATTTTCTGTCGTTTCGCCATAGACAAAAAAATTGGTGTCATTGATGCCAAAACCGATTTTACTTAATGTGAACATCACAAAATAAAGGAAATCAACTTCCGAGTTTACATCAAGGTTATTGTATAAGATCACTTTTTTACCGGCAATTGCAAAAAACTCACACTGGTTGTGATAGAGATTGATGTGAATTTCCTTATTTGTTTTATTATGTATTGAATTGAGAAACTTTTCACCCGAAAAATTAAATTTCACGGGAATTGAAAGGTCTTTAATTTTTTTATAAAAATCCTTCGGAAACGTATAGTAAAACTGTAACTGAAATTTCTTGTTTATGGAAAGCATCAGTTCTTCATTTTCTTTGTCAACAGGTGCATTGTAGGCGATCAGGTCATATCCGGCATCATGTTCTGCGAAACCTTCAGGCATCAGCGTAAAATGATTCAGTGCAGAAATTACAGAAACTTCATCATATCTCTGTTTGAGCAAAGCTTCTTCCAGTTTTTCAGAAAGAAAGTTGGCAGGGGATTCTTCATTCACGAGATAAGACTTTTCTTCCAAAACACTTTTGTTTTTGGAAATCTGATAGATCAGTCCGTCTTTGGTAAAAAGTAAATTAAGTACGTTCATATAGCAATTGATGCAAATTTAGTGAAATTCTACCATTACCGCACCCGATTGATGGTGAAGTATTTCTTTGTTGTAAAAATCCAGACCGGTTTGACTTTCAAGTACGTCCCAGACTAAAGTCTGAAGAACCCCATCACCAATTCCATGGACTATTTCAAGCTTTTTCAGATGATTTTTCCTGCAGAAGGCAATCGTCTGAACCAGTTTTTCTTTTTGCATGAACAGTCTTTCAAAACTGTCATAGTCATTGGGATTTTTAACCAGATGATGAAAATGCAAATCAAGGATCAAAGGATTTTTATCATGTTTTTTAGAAACTGTTTTTCTGGGTTCAGCCTTTCTGACTACTTGTATATTTTCGTAAATAGAAGCATTCTTAGGGACCAGTTTTTCTTTCGCATACTGATAGGTAAAACCATACTCATCTTTGAAGACAACCATGTTTCCATTCACCGAAGTAATGACTCCGCTTAAATCTTCATCTACCACCGAAACTTTATCACTAATTTTCATAAATCTTTTTCTTCTGTCACATCCTGAGGAACAGATGCATTTTCTGTTTTTAAGGAGCTGTTTCCCGCTATCCACTCATACTCCTCGCGCCTGGGCTTTTGCCTGCGCCTGCTGTGGGGTAACCGTTTCTATCGGGGCTAGGCAATTCTACAAAATTCTTTAGAATTTTTGATATCCCTCCGGTAAAGGGCAAATTCTAATCAAAACCTCAGACCTTTGCTCCCAGTTCAATTACTTCCAGGTCTTTGATCTCTTCGCCGTCAACGACAAACCGCATCATCGTTCTCATTTTATGCCATCCCTGCTTTCCGCAGGCTCCGGGATTGAGATGAAGCAAACTGTTTTTCTGATCATACATTGCTTTCAAAATATGTGAATGTCCCGAAATAAATAACTTCGGTGCCTTCTCTGCAATTTCTTTATGAGCCAGTGGCGTATATTTCCCGGGATACCCACCAATATGAATCATAAGGACTTCAACCTTTTCACAGAAAAAACGATTCACCTCAGGAAATTCGGAACGGATTTTTGCTCCGTCAATATTTCCCCAGACGCCTTTTAAAGGCTTTATTTTTTCAAGCTGTTCAATGATTTCAAAACTCCCGAAATCTCCGCAATGCCAGATTTCATCAGCCTGATGAGCATAATCTAAGATTCTGTCATCAATATAGGAGTGTGAATCGGAGAGGAGGAGAATTTTAGTCATTGTCAATCATGATTTCTTTACCATGCAAATTTACTCAATAATACCGAATTGATTAACTTTGAAAAAATTTAAAAATGCAGCAAAAGCTCTCTCTATTATTTGTTTTTGTCTCTTTCATTGCCTTCGGTCAGGTTGAAGAGAAAAAACTGGATGAACTCATTCAGAATACCTTAAAAACTTTTGAAGTTCCCGGAATGTCTGTCGGAATCATTAAGGACGGTAAAATTATTTATTCGAAAGGTTTCGGTGTTCGCTCATTAACATCTAAGCAACCGATGGATGACACTACTTTAGTGGGGATTGCTTCCAACTCTAAAGCGTTTACCTGTACGGCTCTGGCAATTTTAGCCGATGAAGGTAAGCTGAACTGGGATGACAATGTTTCAAAATACATTCCTGAATTTCAGATGAATGATGCCTATGTTTCTCAGCATGTAACGATCAGGGATCTGGTCACCCACAGAGCCGGATTGGGTTTGGGACAGGGGGATTTAATGTTCTTCCCTGAAGGCGGAAGCCTGACGGTGAATGATATTGTACACAATGTAAGATATTTAAAACCTGAAAATCCTTTCAGGACCACTTTGGATTATAATAACATCATGTTTATCGTTGCTGGGGAAGTGATTCACAGGGTTTCAGGGCTGACATGGGCAGAATTTATTGAGCAGAGAATCATGAAACCTGTAGGAATGACCTCAAGTTTCGGAAGTTACAGCAGAGCCAAAGCAGTAGCTAATAAGATTGATGCTCACGCACCTGCGGACGGAAAAGTGATCGCTGTTCCTCATGACTGGAATGAGACAGCCAACGCTGCAGGCGGAATCATGAGCAATATCAAAGACATGACTACTTGGGCAGCGTTTCTTCTGGATGGATTCACAACGAAAGACGGAAAGAAATTAGTTTCAGATAAGCAGGTTCAGCAGTTGTGGAATTTACAGATTGCAAGCCCGGTGGCAATGAAAAGCCCTTATGATACTGGTTTTTATGGTTATGGGCTGGGTTGGTTTCTTAGTGATGTGAAGGGTCATAAACAGGTACAGCATACAGGAGGCCTGATCGGAACAGTGACTCAGTTTACTTTGATTCCGGATATGAAATTAGGAATTGTAGTGCTGACAAATCAACAGTCAGGTGCTGCCTTCAATACGATTACCAATACGGTTAAAGATTCTTATCTTGGAATAGCTGACAGAAACTGGCTGAAAACTTACGGCGACAGAATGTCAAAAGCAAATGATGAATATGAAAAACAGAAAAAAGAAGCATTCGCAAAATCAGAAGTTTTTAAAAAAGATAAAAACCTTCAGCCCAAAGCGGAACAGTTTACAGGAAAATACAATGACATCTGGTTTGGAGATGTAGAAATTGCCCAGCAGGGAAATACGTACAGAATTTCGTGCAAAAATTCTCCGAGATTAAAAGGTGAACTGCTTCCTTATTCAAACAATTCTTTTATCATCAAATGGGATGACAGAAGCTACGATGCAGATGCCTACATTATCTTCAGTTATGATGAAAATGGTAAGGCAGAATCAGCGAAAATAAAACCAATTTCAGATATCACAGATTTCAGTTTTGATTTTGATGACCTGGATCTGAAAAGAAAATAGAATTAACAAAACTTTGAAATACAGGATTACTTATAAGAATGGAATCTTATAAATTAATGGAATTCTGATCAATAATAGGCTGTCCTGCTTTTCGGGCAGCTTTTTTAGTTTGAGGGGACTGTTCATTTTTTATTGGTATTTACTTTTATCCACGCACAACCCTTTCACCGTTTAGAACGCTGGAAGGGTTTTCCGACGCAACAGAAAGATGCCTTACAGGCAGGAATACTGCTGAGAGACTTGAAAAAGGTACTGTGTTTAATTCAATATTATGAAAAACACAAGTCTAATATCACGTAAGACTTATTAGTGAGAATAGAATGTAATCTCAGTGTTTTTACTTTTTATCCACGCACAACCCTTCCAGCGTTCAAACGCTTGAAGGGTTTTCCAGCGCTACAGACAAGATGTCTTACCTATAGGATTATTGCTGAAAAACCTGAAAAAATTTGACGAGTTAAATTTTTTACAGGATTAAAAAACAGAAGTTTATACTCTCTACCTATTTAGATTAGAAGAAGAATGTGGTAGAGCGAAATTTAAGGGATTCCTGATCAAAAAAATGGACTTAAATCTGTTTTTTTATCTTGAATGGAGTAGTTAGGTATGATAAAATTGGTAAGATTTTATAACTACCCAAAAAATCTATAAGCATTTTCCATACTCCTCCGCGGGAGGATATTCTCAGAATTGTAATCTAATTAATCTTATTGGGCTCGTAGAAAAACAAGAGCTTTTTATCAGCCCCATCAAAATGAGACCATGAATCACAGTTGATCTCAAAACCCGCAACACCGCAAGTCGGAAAATGAAAAATATCTTCTGAAATCGAATTGGCAAAATTGGAAATACCGTTATTGTGCGAAAATAATGCAACAGAATTCACCTCATCATTTAAATCATAAATGACCGACTGGAAATTATTTTCTGACGGATTATATAATTTTTCACTGGTAATGTAGTTAAGCCTGTACGTTTGATTGAAGATTTTGCAGGTATTCAGAGCCCGCACTGCGGGACTTGAAACCATATATTCAATGGGTACACTGCTGTTCTTTAAAAATTTAGACATCTTCAAAGCATCCTGTAACCCTTTGTCTGCCAGAGGTCTGTCAAAGTCTTCGGTTTCTTCCGGCCAGTCGCTTTTTGCATGTCTTACCAAGATGAGTTTCTTCATAGTTTTGAGTTTGGATAAATAAAATTATAAAAAAAAATGGTGAATGCGATATCATTTTATAAAAAAAACTGCGTTATGAAATTATAATGACCTAAAATACCATTAATTTATAAATATTGGCGATATCGGATGACCTTAAACAATGGAAATCTACATGTGAATAAAATCATTAAAATTTCTTAAATTTGCAGACTTATGGGACAAATCCTTGCAATAGACTACGGGAAGGCTCGCTGCGGCCTTGCAGTGACCGATGATATGAGGATTATAGCCAGTGGCCTGCCGACGGTAGAGACCAGGTTTTTGATGGAATTTTTAAAAAAATATTTCAGTGAAAACAAAGTTGAAGACATTGTTGTAGGGCTGCCGGTGGATTTAAGGGGGAATCTTTCTGCAGTGGAAGAGGATATTCTGAAATTTATAGAGCTTTTCAGTAAAGAATTTCCGGATATTCAGGTCCACCGTATGGATGAGAGGTTTACGTCTAAGATGGCTTCATTTTTTATTTCCCAAAGTGGGAAAAGCAAAAAAAAGAGAGAGGAGAAAGGATTAATAGATAAAGTAAGTGCAACCATTATATTGCAGAATTTTTTAGAACAAAGAACAAGATGATTTTACCAATTAGAGCCTTTGGAGATCCTGTTTTGAGAAAAGTGGGAAAAGATATAGATAAAGATTATCCTGGTTTGCAGGAACTTATCGACAATATGTTTGAGACGATGTACAGTGCCAACGGTATTGGTCTCGCAGCACCGCAGATTGGTTTAGACATCAGGATGTTTATTGTAGATGTGACACCTCTTGCTGAAGATGAAGATTATGAAGATATTGCTGAAGAGTTGAAAGACTTTAAAAGAGTCTTCATCAATGCTCAGATTCTTGAAGAATCGGGTGAAGAATGGAAGTTTAATGAAGGCTGCCTTTCTATTCCTGATGTGAGGGAAGATGTAAAAAGAAAGAGTACGATCGTTATAGAATATTATGACGAAAATTTTGTGAAGCATAAAGAAACTTTTTCCGATATTAGAGCCCGCGTAATTCAGCATGAATATGATCATATTGAAGGTACATTATTTACCGATCACCTAAGCTCTTTAAAGAAAAAGCTGGTAAAAGGTAAATTGGTAAAGATCTCTCAGGGTGATGTATCAATCAGCTATAAAATGAGATTTCCAAAATAAATAAATAGAAAATAAATAAACAATAAAGCGCAGTTTGTCTTCAGCAAATTGCTAAAATTTAAAAAAAATTAAGATTATGCTGTTAGAAAAAATAATTTCGATTTCTGGTAAACCAGGTCTTTACAAATTAGTTTCGCAATTGAAAAACGGATTTATTATTGAAGACGTTACAACAAAAAAGAAAGTAAGCATCGGTAACTCAAGCCAGGTGAGCCTGTTGGATAATATCGCCATGTTTACATTCGAAAAAGAAGTTCCTTTGTTTGAAGTTTTTGAAAATATTGCAAAAAACTACGAATATAAAGAAACAATCTCTCACAAATCTACTGAAGATGAGCTGAAAGAATTTATGGGGGCATCTCTTCCGAATTACGATACAGAGAGAGTTTATTTTTCTGACATCAAAAAACTGGCTCAATGGTACAATATCCTTCACAAAGCAGGATACATCACTCCGGAAAGCTTCGTAAAAGCTGAGCCTGAAACTTTAGAAGGAGAAAGTGCTGAAGGTGACATCACTGCAGACAAAGCAGCTCCTAAGAAAGCAGCTCCAAAAGCAGACAAGCCTGCAACTCCAAAAGTAAAAGCAAGTACAGGAGCAAAAGCAGCGACGAAAAGTACACACAGAAAAATGGGATAATCTTATTGATCTCAATTTATACGAACCTTATCAGCGATGATAAGGTTTTTTGTTTTCATTAATTCTCCAAAATTTCTTCTTATGCCAAGCCTAAAGGGAGGACGAAAATTATATTCAAACGTGTTGCCTAAGAATCAATTTACTCCATTTTAGAGTTGGGGAAATAAATTGATTTTTATTTTGAACAGACCTTAAAGAAGCTTTATTATAATTAAATTTGTACCACTTTTTAATTCTTAAATTATGAACACCAGACAGGAAAAACTCGAAGCTTTTGGAAGACTTTTAGACATTATGGATGATCTTCGTGAAAAATGTCCGTGGGATCAGAAGCAGACGCTTCAGACATTGCGTCATCTGACGCTTGAAGAAACGTATGAGCTTTCTGATGCGCTTTTACAGGAAGATCTGACGGAAATTAAAAAAGAGCTGGGTGATGTGCTCCTTCATTTGGTTTTTTACGCTAAAATAGGCTCTGAAAAACAGAGTTTTGATATTGCTGATGTTATCAATTCGTTAAACGAAAAACTGATTTTCCGTCATCCTCATATTTACGGCGATGTTGAAGTGAAAGATGAAGAAGAGGTAAAACAGAATTGGGAAAAGCTCAAACTGAAGGAAGGAAATACTTCTATTTTAGGCGGAGTTCCTAAAGGTCTGCCGAGTATGGTAAAAGCGTACAGGATCCAGGATAAGGTAAAGGGAATTGGTTTTGAATTTCAGGACGCTGAAGATGCCTGGAAGAAAGTGGATGAAGAAATTCAGGAGTTTCATCATGAAACCGATTCCGATAAAAAAGAACAGGAGCTGGGCGATGTATTTTTCTCTTTAATCAATTATGCAAGAATTTCAGGATTGAACCCGGATTCTGCTTTGGAAAGAACCAATCTGAAATTTATCTCAAGATTTCAGAAAATGGAGAATTTGGCGTTACAGGAAAATTTAAAACTGGGTGAAATGTATCTTGAAGAAATGGATGTTTTATGGGAGAAAGCAAAACTTTTTGAATAAATGAAGACTGATCATCCTGCCCGAAAAAGATTTCAGTACCTGATTGAAATAAAAAAAACAGAGAGGAAATGGCATTTTCCGTTTCTTGCTGCTTTGTGTATCGGTACTCCGCTTCTGTTGGGTTGGTTTTCCGGAAAACCAAATTACGGGAGCCTTTCAAGTCTGGGAGCTTTAACCATATTGTATTTCACGACCGCGCCGATCAGTCAGAGAATGATTCATCTTGCTGTGTGTGCTTTCGGTATTGTATTTTCCTTTACGGTCAGTCTCTTTTTCAGTTTTAATATCTACATGGCCGCTTTATCTTTCGGGATTGTTTCTTTCCTGTCACATTTTATTACCTCCTTTTTTAAAATCCCACCACCCGGAAATTTCTTCTTTATCATGCTTGCTGCAATGGCAAGTACTTATATGTTTGATCCGGAGATGATTCCGACAAGAGTAGGTTTAGTGGCGATGGGAGCGATTTTATCGTGTTCATTAGCATTTATCTACTCCGTTTTTGTGGAGAAAAGTGAAGTGGTGAATGTACCGCGGAGAATATTTAAAAAGAAAAGGTATACAAAGTTTGTCGAAAGTACGTTAATAGGTTTGTTTATGATGCTGACGCTGATTGTCGGCCATCTTCTTAAATTCCAGAATACGTACTGGATCTCCATTTCTACTGTTGCTGTCATTCAGGGACGCAGTTTTGAGCATGTACGTCAGAGAAATACACACCGCATTTTCGGAACCTTCATCGGTTTGGGATTAGCATGGCTCATTCTTCTTTTTGATCCTGAAAAAATTATAATGATTGCCATCATTGTAGTTTTACAGTTTATTGTTGAGCTGATGATCGTGAGGAATTACGGTCTTGCGGTTATCTTTATTACTCCGCTTACCCTGCTTTTGATTGAAGCAGGAAGTCCGATTCACCATTCTGTAGAAAATCTGATGGAGGCAAGGTTATTGGATACTGTTATCGGAAGTCTGATGGGACTGGCAGCAGGATTTTTTCTGCATCATCAGCAAATCATCAACCGGCTTGAGAAGAATATCAGGTATTCTTTTTTTCAGTTTAAAAAATTAAAAAAATAAAATTATGCGCATTACTACGATATTGGCTTTCTTTTTATTAAGCTGCAATCCAAAAGCTCAGGATTCAGCATCAAAAACACAGGAAGATCTTACAACTGAATTTGCCCTGCCCAAAAAACTTAAAGAGGTTTCCGGAATTGCGCTTTCACAGGATCAGAAAATGATCTGGGTGATTGAAGATGCGGGGAACAAAAATGTGGTGTATGGGCTGAACCGACAGGGTGCATTGGTCGCAAATGTTCTTGTTGAAAATGCTGAAAACCATGATTGGGAAGACATAACAAAAGATGCGGACGGAAGTATTTACATTGGGGACTTCGGGAATAATGACAATGAAAGACAGAACCTGTCGATTCTAAAATTAGACTTAAAAAATGAGTCTCAGAAGTCGGCGAAGGTCATTCAGACCACGAAATTTCATTATCAGGGGCAAACGGAATTTCCACCGAAAAAATCAAATTTACTATACGACTGTGAGGCTTTTGTAGAACAGGACGGTAGTTTTTATCTTTTTACCAAGAACAGGAGTAAAGGTTTTGACGGAACTTTTTTAGTGTTCCAAATTCCAAATAAAGAAGGGGATTTTGAAGCGAAATTAATTGGGAAATTAAAGTTAGAAGGAGGTTACAACGATGCGGCGATTACTTCTGCGACAATCAATTCAAAAAATCAAATTGTCTTACTGACACATAAAAACATTCATGTACTTTCTGGATTTACAGCAAATGATTTTAATTCAGCTAAAATTCAGAAAATATCATTGAATCACAATTCACAAAAAGAAGCTATAGTTTTTGTTGATGATAAAACAGTATTGATTGCCGATGAAAAGGATAAGAAAACGGGCGGTAATGTGTATCAGTTTTCTTTAAAATAACATCAGATTCTCATAAATAGCTGAGTTTTCTTTATTAAGTTAGGTTGCGTGAGCCCGTACTATTGATCAGGCATGATTTCTTAATCCTATGCTATGAAGAAAATTCCTATGTTCGAAAGCGCAGGAGAAATTTTAAATTAAAAACCAATTTTCAATTCGTGCAAGTTTGTAATTTTTAACTAAAAGGATTAATTTTTTAGCTGAAGAATCTAAGCATTAGCCGAAGTTTCCGGATTGTTTGAATTCGTTGAATCTTTGATTTCAAGACGAAGAAATTTATTTTTAAAAACTCAATCCCACACCTCCGGAAATTCTGCCTCCATCTTCACCGATAAAATAATCCACTCTTGCGGAAAACATTTCAAGGATGTTCAGCCAGAATCCTGCCCCGACTCCCTGATGCCATTTGTCAGACTTTTCACGGTCTGTCCAGACCCTTCCCAGATCATAACCAAACAGGATTCCCATGTTGGTGGGAACAATGTTGTTTTTTACACGTCCAAAATCCCAGCGGATTTCAGAATTGTTGACGAAGTATGATTTTCCTGCAAATCTCTCATTTCTGTAGGCACGCATTCCATTGTTTCCTCCGATCGCTGCAGCCTGATAAAACTCAAAATTATTGTTGTTGATAATCATGGCATTGCTTGAGTTGGCAAAAACAAATTTTCCCTGTTTGTCAATTCTGTGGAAAAGGTTTAAGGTTCCGTTAAAAGAGGCAAAGTTTTGATTAAATTCCGAAATATTAAATTTCCATCCGGCATTTAAGATCATTTCCAATCCTAAGGTGGGAAATGCTTTGTTATCTAAGTTTTTAAAACTAAATGTGTAGTTTCCTCCTGCAAACTGCTGCCCTTTGAAGACTTCAGGGCTTACTTCAGGAGAAGCAGCGACAAAACGGTCTTCATTGAGCTCCACTTTTGAATGCTCAAAATTCAACTGGAACTGATGTTTCAGATTCAGCCAGCTTGTAGTGGAAACAGAAGGGGCAAATTTAAACTGGGAAATCCTTACTCTGTTGTAATCTCTTTCTACTTCATCTTTTTCATACAATGTTTCATTCCCCAAACCAAAGAATGTCCGTGCAAAAAACGGAGTGGTGTAAGTTGCATCAATTCCTGCATCCCAGCCTGCAATGGCTTTCTTGAAAATTCCTTTGTAACCGAGATTAAACCCACCTGTAGAAGTATAATAATTAGCACTCAGAATATGTTTTTGGGTAAAGGGATCACGGATGAAATTATTCACAGTGTAATTCGCCACTACTCCCAGAATCACTCCGTCATCAGGATTGAAATTAGCCATTGGATACCCTGCAAAAAAATTATACTTCGGATGTTTCCAATTGTAGGTATTGATGTCATAATCATTAGTAATACGCTTTACCGCAGATTTTGCATTGTAGGTGTTTTTCTGCGATTTAAAATCATAGATTTTTACTTTACTACTGTTCTCTACATTGTAAATGTCGTGATTGTAGCCTCCAATTAAGCGGATATTGATCTTAGGTTTTCCTTCACCGGACACTTCATAAATATCATCGTCTTCCAGACCATAAATCCAGAGTTCTTTCGTTTTGGTGTCATCGTATTTCTTTTCAAAAACCAGTTCCTCTCCTTTATTTTTATGTAACTGGTACTGTTTTATCTCGACTGTATTCCCATTTTTGATAATGACAAATTTATCTTTGTTGACAGTTCCTGTCAGAGGAACTTTTTCCTGTAAAACATGGAAATACCTCGAAGCATAATCTTCCAGTTTACCTTTTCTCAACTTCAGTTTTCTCTGAATATCCGTTATGGTTTCGTCCTGAACTTCTTTAGGTAAATTGTCAAAAGCACGGTCGATATCAGCATCGGTTAAATTCTGCTGAATATATTTTGCCTGTGCCGTCCAGTCTTCCTGATTTGCTGTTTTTAATAAAATTAAATCCAGAGGATAGGGCTCCATATTCATCCACCGTACGCTTTTAATGTCATCTTTAAACGTTTTCATGTGACGGATTGCAGGGATATTCATCAGCACTTTAAAAGCTGCTCCGTCGTAATTGCTGAATGCCTGATCTCTGTCCCGGGGAATTGGTTTGTAAACGACCTGATCCCCGATTTTATATTCTGCCCATTTCCATTGATCTTCGTGTCTGTCCCAATCGCCGATCAGCATATCAAAAATTCTTGCCCTGATGTAAAGATCCCGGTCAACGGAATATTTACCGTCTTTGCGCATGTTTTTAAGAATATCTGACGTCGATACAATGTCTGAAGCATTATCAAGTGACTGTAAAGTTTTGGGATCAGATGAAAAACGTTCTTCAATCATATACAGTTCGTCACCATAATTTTGGTTGTAGCGTCCCAGAGATTTTTGCTTCGGAATATAAAATAATTCGGGATTGCTGTGAAAAATACCCAGTTTGTCAATCATATTATTAACTGCAAAACCGGTGAAAGGATGACTGGTTGTATAGAAATCGAGTAAAAATCTTTCCGGAAACGTATTGTTCAGCTCGCTTCCAAAACTGTTTTTCTTAAAAGCCTGTGCATTAAGAAATCGAACTGCACTTTTTTTAATTCCGCGCATCACAAATTCCTGTCCGTCCTTATCTTTCAGCCTCAGACTGTTTGACTGGTTTCCGCCACCTTCTCTGAAAGGAGAGTATCCGGGATCCATGTCTGAGAGATTTTTGGTTTTGACTTCAATGGGAAGTCCATAGTATTTTCTGTAATGACTTCCCCAAAGCCAGGTATAGAATTTTCCTGCTTTTACCTGTTTTTCAGGGTAAATTGTTGTGGTTACGGTTGCAGGAAAAGTATCTGGGTAATTATTTTTAAATTCTTCAGGTTTTGAAATGACCGCAATCTGGGTCAGTTTTTTAAGAGTATTGTTTTTAGTGGAAAAATATTCAACATCTGAGCTTAAATCTTTCCTGATGTTTAAAACGGCAAAACCACTTCCGCCATACGAGAAATCTGTTTTCGTGGCAATTGTTGCCGGATCTGTTTTAGAACCTGCGCCGCTGATAATCTGTCTGATATTTCTGTCCGCGTGATACTGCAGATTATGATCGTGACCGGAAACCAAAATCACATTTTCTTTATCCTGGATGATACTTTTGATCCTGTTGGCAAATTCTGCATAATGTACATTGGTGATGTCTTCCATACTGGCTCCTGATGAACTTCGCAACACATTAATTAAACTTGCAACTCCCGGAACCGGAAGTTTACCCTGAAAAGAGGATAAGTGTGATTTGGCAGAGTTAAAACCGGCATGAACACCTGAACTGATCACCGGATGGTGCAGGGCTACAATAATTCTCTTATCCTGATTTTTTGTAATTAAATCTTTAAATTCTGCATAAAAATCTGCTGTCGTCTTAATGTCGCAACCTTTGTTAATTCCGGGATAGTTGTCCCAATTAATTAAAGCCCATTCAGAATCAAGAACGATGAGCTTGATGTCTTTAGTTAAATTAATATCATCAATCGGACAAGAGTTTTTGGGTAAAAAAGCCTTTTTATCATTCAAATAAGATTTTACGAATTCTTCCTGAGCTTTCAAGCCTTCCAAACCGTGATACCAATCGTGATTTCCGGGAATGACTAACGTTTTTCCCTTGAAATTTTTGGTGATTGCCAACTGGTTTTCCAGTTTTTGTCTTGCCAAAGCATAACCTTTGTCGGTTTCCTTTGGCATTCCCAACGGATAAATGTTATCTCCCAGAAAGAGAAGCATTGAGTTTTGATCAGCAGAGTCTAATTTATTTTTAATGAAATTTAAAGTTTGCTGTGCCTGCGGTTCATCTGCATTTCCGGCATCTCCGACAAGGAAAATTTTGAAATCATTTTCAGTTTTAACAGTAGAATTCTGTATTTCATGCAAGTTTTTTCCTTTTTGCACGTTATAGGTTGCACACGATAACAGAAATCCTGAAAGAAGGGCTGTTGCCGCACCGGCAGAGAATATTTTTCGATAGGATTTAAAGGATAAATTCATACATTTACATTAAGAAAAATTCAGAAATGAGCGTTTTAAACAAAGCAAAAGATTATGTAGAAAACTTATTCAAAGATAAGTTATCTTCTGTATATTTTTACCATAATTTTATCCATACCACATACGCTGTCAACAAGGCCGAAGAGATTATGAGCCATTCTGAAATTTCTACAGCAGACCGTGAGAAAGTACTGCTGGCACTATGGTTTCATGATGTAGGCTTTACAGACTGTAACGGAGAAGGACACGAGAAAAAAGGAGTAGAAATTGTAACAGAATTTCTTTTGCATGAAAATGCCTCACGGGAATATATAGATGAGGTTGCAAAACTGATTCTTGCTACTGAAAAACATCATCAGCCTCAGAATTTTCTGGAAGAAGTGATGAAAGATGCAGATTTCAGTCACTTTGCCAGTCCGTTTTATCATGATTCTGCTGAGGCTTTGCGTAAAGAGTGGGAACTCACTGGTCAGATGTGTTTTTCTAATGAGGAATGGAATGTAATGAATGTGGATTTCCTGAAAAACAGGCATACCTATTTTACAGATTATGCCAAAAAAAACTGGGAGCCTCTGAAACTTAAAAACGTGAAAAAACTCGAAAAGAAGATGGATAAGGAAGATAAGCCCAAAAAGGAAAAATCTGACTCAAAAAATGATAAAGATCAAAAATCGGACAGAAGTGTTGATACCCTTTTCAGGGTTACTTTAAATAATCATACAAGACTAAGTGATATTGCAGACAGCAAGGCTAATATATTATTATCTGTCAATGCGATCATTATTTCGGTTTGTCTTTCTGTTTTGGTTCCTAAATTGGATGCTCCCAAAAACACCCATCTTATTATCCCTACATTCTTTCTGCTTTTATCAAGTGTTCTGACGATCATTTTCGCTATTCTCTCTACGAAGCCTAATGTTACCAAAATCCATTTTACGAAACAGGATGTTGCTGACAGGAAAGTGAATCTTTTATTCTTCGGAAATTTCCATCAGATGCAGTTTAACGATTATCTGAGTTCGATGCATGATCTGATTAAAGACAGGGATTATATTTACGATTCTATGGTAAAAGATTTATATTACTTAGGGAAAGTTTTAGACAGAAAATATAAATTGCTGTCCATTACTTACACGATTTTTATGACCGGAATTATTTCCTCTGTACTTGCTTTTGCGTATGCTTTTTTAACGCTGTAGAGTATGAAAATTCAGTTAAAAGAAACTCTTATCGCCAGTAATCCCGTAATCCCCTGCAGATCTTCAACCCGTAAAAATTCAACATCAGATTTCAGAACATCCTGCTTTTGGAGTCTGTTGATATACTGTAAATATTCACGCTGATTTTCCATTCCGAAATAGACGATTGTTATTTTCCCGGGGCAGGTAATTCTTTCATCAGAATCTTTTACACGTGCTTTTTCCAATCTTTTTTTGATGATTTCAAAATTTGAATTAAACGCTCCGTCAACATCAAAGCGCTTTTCATCCATCCGGAATCGAATGTCGATCTTTTCATTATAAACAAAAATCAACGAAGCAATGTCCAATGAAATGGGAAGGTCCTTTTTAAATAGATGAAATTCATGTTCCATCATACAGATCGTTTCCAGCTGCCAATATCTCAGTTCGTGAACAACCTTGGCAGAATAAGGTAATTCCGGTGCAATATTGGAGCCGATATAGAGATTATGTTCAACACCATCTGATTTAAACCTTTCAAAATAATGAGGGAATATTTCCTGAGCCATTATTTGCTTCTGGTCTAAAATATCAGCTAGTTTACGGTTGAGAAGCGTAATGGAATCATCTAAATTTTTTCTGTTGGCATAAAACAGATCATTCTGTGAGAAAACCTGGCCAAAATAAATTTTTATCTTATCCTTAATATTCTCTTCACTTTTTACCTCAAGCTGACCTTGCAGATACGGATGAATTTCTTCCCGCAAAAGTCTCTGAAATCGCTGTTCTGTATCTGCTTTTATTTCGTTATTAAGTTCATTTTCAAAAATATCCAGGGCTAGAGAATATTTTTCAGTATCTGAAGAATTCAGAAGGTTCATTGCTTCATGCAGTTCTTCGATCTGCTGATTAAGATCTTCAAGCATCAGATGAAAACGTTTTTCCGATGAAGATCTGATATCTGAAAAACTAAATAACGGGGTAAGGTTTCTAAAAGAAATCTCCTTTAAAGTATATATTTTTTTTGATAAATAAGCATTGAAATACCGTTCAGCTTCATTTCTGAATTTCCAGATCACACTGTTATGGATGGTAGTGTATTCACGCTGAATGATGGCTTCTATCTGATTGTTTTTTTCATACGAAAACCTGTTGAGGGAGAAAATAATCATATCAGCAACAAACTCAAGCTTTTTCAGTTTTAAACCATTCAGACTGTTCGGTAAAGGGGAGGTAAACTCCATGATTGCAAGAAGTTCGTTGTCTTTCATGATGGGGATAACCATGAAACTATTGATGCCGTTATCTTTCAAAATACTGAAAGAAGGATGTTTTTTGATCTCGTAATCAAGATTGCTGACATTGGAAACGACAACCGGTTTAGAATTGTAAGTGATGTTTTCAAAAGCTGTTTTCCGTAGTTCTTCATCAAAAGTATTGATCCAGAAATCAAGGAGATAATTGGTGAACACATTTTCGTAGATAGGAAGTTTTTCAAGCCTTTTGTTTTTCGTATTGAAAAGCATCAGTCCAAAATTAAGCTCAGCAACTTCAAAATAAGATTTGAAAATTTCTTTGAGATTTCCATCCGGTGACGGATGGTCAATATCAATTTTGATCATGCTTGATTTAAGGTCTGACAGGGCAACTTCCGAAGTACAGTCAATGAGAGAAATAATACTGAAACCATTTAAGATCCACGACTCAGGCTGGAAGTATTTTTTCCACAACTGTATATCATCCAGGTTTTCCAACAGCATGTCTAAAATCTCATCAGAGGGTATCTTTGTTCCTTCTGCAGGATAGACATCACTGAAATCCGAGTTAACCGTAATCTTGTAATGTCTCATGATTCCCTTTTTATCAGGAATGTCATAATAAAAGGGGAGGGTGACCTTAATGTCCTTTTGAAGATAAGTCTGCAAAATAAGGCAGCAGCAGAAAACATAATATTCGTCATCACTGATATCCCTGAATTCTATTTCAAAATCTTTTCCGGCTTCGTTGAGTATATTCTGGAATCTTTCTGTGTAGTTGAACGTTACGTTGGTCAGTGGGATTCCGGCTGCTTTAATTTCATTTTTTGTTAATCCTGTAGGGAAGAGATCTGCGAGGAGAAGCCTGATAAGGTCCTTGTGCTTTTCAAACAGAGAAAGATCCTGAAAACCATTCCTGAGTTCAGGAAAATTCCTGATCTTTTCTATGATTGATTCTGCATAGGAAGCGCGGTATTCCAGACGGTCATTATACCGGATGTGCTCCAATACGTCCAAATACTTTTTGAATGAGATAAAAACCTGAAACGGACTTTCTTTCTTATAAAAACTTCCCAAAATATGAATAAAATTGTAGGAGTAAAGGTATAAAAAAAGCACAACTCAAGGGTTGTGCTTTTTAATATTTAAATTGATTTTTTATAAACCAAACTGCTTTGCAAACAGATCAGGAAAAACTCCCAGAACAACCAGCGATGCAATAATAACAACCGCTACAATATTGTAAGTAACGGTTACTTTTTCTGAAGTCTTAAAAGTGGATTCTTTAAAAAAGAACATTGCAATAATAAGTCTTAAATAATACGCAATGGAAATCGCTGAACCTAAAACAGCCACAATGACTAAAAAGGTATTGTCATCCTTTGTCAGTGCCTGAGCAAATAATGAGAATTTACCCATAAAACCTGCTGTTAACGGAATTCCAGCCATTGATAAAAGAGAGATCGTTGCTACAACAGCTAGTAAGGGTTCTGTTTTTGCCAGGCCTTTAAACGCTCCGAATGATGTTTCCCTTTTGATTTTTTCCACCCAGATCAGACACATGAAAACACCTACAGTAGAAAGTGAATAGGCAAATAGGTAAAATCCTAAGGTATAAGTCGAAAGGGTATTCATACCAAAGAATACCAAGCCGATATATCCTGCGTGAGAAACTGAAGAGTATGCCAGCATTCTCTTTGCATTGGTCTGCGCAAGACCCATTACATTCGCAAGAACTAAAGTGATAATCAGGAATACTCCAAGAATGTTGATCCATTCAGCAGTTACACCGGAGAATCCGATGGTCATCAGTCTGAATAATGCAAAAAAACCGGAGATTTTCACTACACTCGCCATGAAGGCAGTAATCAGTGAAGGCGAACCTGCATAAACATCCGGACTCCACATGTGAAACGGTGCCAATGCTACCTTGAACGACATCGCACAAAGCATCAGGATAACCCCTAAGATGAACATGATGTTTTTAGGATTGGCTATGCTGAAGTCCTGAATTCTGTATAAATCAAAAGTTCCTGTACTTCCATAAATAAACGCAATTCCAAACAGTAAGAAACCTGTTGCAAATGCACCCATCAGGAAATATTTAATCGAAGCTTCGTTCGATCTCAAATCTGTTTTATTTGCTCCGGCCATTACATACAGCGGAATGGAAAGGATTTCGATTCCCAGGAACAGAGTCACCAGATTCTGGAATCCGAAAAGGATAATTCCACCACAAAGAGCGAAAAGCATCAATGCATACAATTCAGACTGATGGCTTCTGTGGTTACTGAATGCAAAACCTCCAAGGAAAAATAACAGTAAAGTCGTTACAATAGATATTTTTGTGAACAACGCTGTATTGGCGCTGTAATCATACATAAGTCTGTACTGCTCGAAGAATGATGCTTCAGGCAGGAAACTTACATACAGGGCAATGATTAATCCGAAAATCCCAATGTATCTTGCGAATTTTCCCTGCTCAAAAACTCCTGAAAATAATGCAGCAACTGCAGTTAGGAAAACAATAATTAAAACACTCATAATTTATATTTGAGATTCGAGATAATAGATTCGAGATTGTAGATATCAGATTTGAGAGGGCTCAAATTGTACTTCTAATTTCTCATTTCTAATTTCTCAATTTTTAAATCTTTTAATCTTTAAATTTTTAAATCTTAATTGATCATTGAAGTATAGATGAACTGCAATGAACTACTTACCATATCGATTACCGGCTGCGGGAAAATACCCAATACAATCACAAAAACGGCAATACTTGCCAATACCGAAAATTCTACTGCTGATAAATCTTTTGCTGTACTCAATACCGCTTCATCTCCCTGTCCGAACATTGCTTTTCCATAGAATCTCAATAGATACACTGCACAGAGAATAACAGTAAGACCGGCGATTACGGATGCCAGAACATTAAAGTCAAAGACCGATTTGATCAGGATAAATTCTCCGATGAAACCATTGGTCAAAGGAACACCCATTGAACCTAATATGATAATCAAAAAGAGCACAGCAAACTTCGGAGCCACTTTCGCTAAACCTCCCATCTGTCTGATGTCTCTTGATTTGAATCTTTTGTATAAAATATCAGCACAGAAAAATAAACCTGCCACGTTGATCCCGTGAGCAAATGTCTGTACCAAAGCACCCTCTGCTCCTTCAATCGTAAATGTTCCTCTTAAAGTAAGAACTGCTGATGAGAAAATACCTGCTACCATCAATCCAACGTGTGAGAAAGATGAATAGGCGATAATTCGCTTCATATCGGTCTGGATGATTGCGATTAATGCTCCGTGAACAATTCCAACAATCGCCAGGATGATTACAATCTGTCCGGAAATTCCGAAAATTGCGGTCGGCGTGATCGGGATCAGATAACGAAGCACACCGTAGATTGCCATCTTAAGCATAATCCCTGATAACAACATCGATCCCTGAGTTGGAGAGTACGTATAGGTGTCCGGCTGCCAGGTGTGGAACGGGAAAACCGGAAGTTTAACTGCAAAGGCAAAGAAAATAAACCAGAAAACAACGATCTGCTGAGTTTCACCAAGATTTGCATTGTATAAATCAGTTAAAGCAAATGAAGCTGAATGATTGTATACATAAATCAAACCTGCCAGCATAAACAGAGATCCTACGAAGGTGTACACAAAGAATTTTGTGGTGAACTCCAGTCTTTTGTTTTCCTGTCCCCAAAGAGCGGCAATAAACCAGATCGGAATCAGAGTTACTTCCCAGAAAATATAGAACAGTAAACCGTCTAAAGCGGTGAAAACTCCAACTAATCCGAACTGCATCAGCAAAATCAGACCGTAGAAAGAATTTTTATAGCTTACATTTTCATTAAAAGATGAAAGAATAATGATCGGCATCAAAATATTGGTCAACAATAGGAGAAGCAGGCTCATCCCGTCAATGCCGAAATGAAGTGTACTTTTTATAAATTGTGACCAGGGATAGGTGATTTCGTACTGCAGTTTACTGTCTACGGTCAGATTAAAATCAAAATCCGATACAACGTAAAATGTAAGCAGCATCTGAATCAAAGCAATTCCCAACGCCAGGTATCTGCTGGAAGTATTCTTCCATGCAAAAACCAATCCCGAACCTACTAGAGGTAAAAGTAATAATGTTAATAGTAAATAAGACATTATTGTAATATAAAGTTAACAATCAGTATAATTCCCACAGCTAAAGACATGATCAGAATGTAGTTTTCTACATTTCCGTTCTGTATACGCTTCATTGATCTTCCGCTGTCTTCAGCGCCTTCTCCCACGTAGTCCACAAAACGGTCAAGGACGCCTTTGTCAAACATTTTTCCGCCACGTCCCAGTCCTTCGACAGTTTTTACAATCAAAGCATTGTAAAGTTCGTCAACGTACAGTTTCTTAGCAGATAGTTTTTCCCATCCTGTATAATCGTCTTCAGCGATAGCTCTCTTTTTCTTATTTACATAAGTGTTTTTCACGATAAACCAGACTGAGAAGAACATCAGAACTGTTGCTCCCAAAAGGATCATTTCAGTATTGAAATCAACTCCTGAAAGCGTAGTTTCCATTTGGTTGTAGCTTTCTTCTGTCAGTACAGGTTTCAGCCACTCCATTAATTTAGCATAATGACCGTGACCGATAAAGTGAGGAAGGTTGATAAAACCTCCGACTACTGAAAGTACTGCCAGAACGATTAACGGTAAAGTCATGTTCAGCGGGCTTTCATGTAAATGATGTTTCTGGTCTTCCGTACCTCTGAAATCTCCGTGGAAAGTCAGGTAATACAGTCTGAACATGTATGTTGCAGTAACTGCTGCTAAGATGAAGAGCATCACCCAGTAAACCGGGTTTTTAGCATAAGCAGCGACTAAAATTTCGTCTTTTGAGATCATCCCTGATAATAAAGGGAATCCTGAAATGGCTAACGTTCCGATCAGGAAAGTTGCGTGGGTAATTGGAATGTACTTTTTCAGACCTCCCATGAAACGCATATCCTGTTCGTTGCTCATGGCGTGGATTACAGAACCAGCACCCAGGAATAACAGAGCTTTAAAGAAAGCATGCGTCATTACGTGGAACATGGCTGTAGTATAAGCTCCCAAACCTAAAGCGATAAACATGAAACCTAATTGTGAAACTGTAGAATAGGCCAGTACTTTTTTGATGTCGTTCTGACGAAGTGCATAGAAGCCGGCCAATGCTGCGGTTAAGAATCCGATTAATAAAATACCGTCCTGAACGGTAGGAGCCAACGTAAATAAGAAGTTAGATCTTACCACCAAATAGATTCCTGCCGTTACCATGGTGGCAGCGTGAATCAATGCAGAAACAGGAGTAGGACCAGCCATTGCATCCGGTAGCCAGGTATATAAAGGAACCTGTGCAGATTTTCCGGTAGCACCGATAAATAAACTTGCTGTGATAAAGATGATTATTGTGCCGTCCAGTTCAAATTTCCCTGCGTTCTGAGCGACTGTTAAGTAATCAACTGCATTGGTCTGAGAGGCGATCATAAAGATTCCGATCAATAATGCAAGGTCACCAATTCTGTTCATGATGAAAGCTTTTCTTGCTGCTTTGCCATATTCTTCGTTGGTGTACCAGAAACCGATTAATAAGTACGAACATAAACCAACTCCTTCCCATCCGATGAATAAGATCAGGTAGTTGCTTCCCATGACCAACAGTAACATTGAGAAAATAAATAAATTTAAATAAGTGAAAAACTTATAGAAACCTTTATCATGACTCATATATCCTATAGAGTAGAGGTGAATCAGAGAACCGATTCCTGTGATGACCATTACCATCATTAAAGACAGCTGATCGATCTGGAAACCGAAATTAATCTGAATTCCGTTGACTCTGAACCACTCAAAAGCCTTTACGATGACGGGCTGGCTTTCAGAATCGAAATTCAGGAATAAGCTGACCGCAATACAGAAAGATCCGAAAACAGCAATGGTAGCTAAGCTTCCAACAACTATTTTTGGAAGATTTTTTCCGAATAAACCGTTAATGAGAAAACCTAAAAGTGGTAAAAGTATTATTGCATAGACTAAATTCTCCATTCTTTATCCTCTTAATTTATTAAATATACTCACATCTACAGAACGGGTATTTCTGTAGAGCATCGCAATAATTGCCAGACCTACAGCAACTTCTGCTGCAGCCACCACCATAATGAAGAAAACTAAAAGTTGTCCGTCACTGTTCCCGTTGTATGCTGAAAACGCAGCTAACAGAAGGTTTACAGAATTCAGCATAAGCTCCACACAACCCAGAATTACAATCGCGTTTTTTCTCAGCAATACTCCCAGTACCCCTAGACAGAACAAAACTGACGACAGGATAATGAAATATTCCAGAGGGACACTTTGCATAAAAGTATTTACTTCTCCCATAATTTTATAAATCTTTTTTACCGATTAATACCGCACCTACAATACCTGCTAAAATCAGGATAGAAGCAAGCTCAAACGGCAAAACATATTCGTTGAATAAAAGTCTTCCCAGATTTTTTGTAAGACCAACACCTTTATCTACGTTTTCTACAACGACATGCTGTTCCTGAACACCTCTGAAAACGCCCAAAACCCCAATTAATAAAAGACCTGCTGTAAAAACACCGACAAACTTTAAAGTATTGTTCTTCTTACTTTCGTCTTCCTTATTAAGGTTAAGCATCATTAAAATGTATAGGAATAAAACCATGATCGCACCAGCGTAAACGATGATCTGAATGATTGCCAGAAACTGGGCATTCAGAAGAATGTACATTCCGGCAATTGAAAACATTGTAACAATTAATGACAGGATAGCGTAGAGAGGATTTCTCGCAAATACAAAGTAAACTGCACTTGACACTGCTAAAAACGCCACCAAGAAAAATAAAAACTGATCCATTATTTTACCGCATTTTTTTGTTTCTCGGACTGTCTTTCTGTAATATCAATCCTTTCATTTATTTTTTCCACTAATTTATCCTTTCCATAGATGAAAGAACCTCTGTTGGTTTCTACATCCACCAAACGGTCTGTAAGATAAATGGCAGATTTCGGGCACGCTTCTTCACACATTCCGCAGAAGATACATCTCAGCATATTGATTTCATAGACGGATGCATATTTTTCTTCTCTGTAGAGATCTTTTTCCTCCCTTGTTCTTTCAGAAGCCGTCATGGTAATCGCTTCAGCAGGACAGGCTACAGCACACAAACCACAAGCTGTACATCTTTCTCTGCCTTCCTCATCTCTTTTCAGAACGTGCTGACCTCTCCAGATATCGGCTCTCGGTTTTTGTACTTCCGGATAAGAATAAACATTGGGAGCGCGTTTTACAACGGTTCTCACAGCATGCTTAAAAGTAATCCCCATTCCTTTGAAAATCGCCGGAAGGTAGATTTTCTCAGCAAGGGTCATCTCTTTATTCGAAACAACTTTTGATCTGTTTGTAAGTTTCATTTATTTATAGATATTAGATGTTAGACATTAGATTTTAGACCAATCCTGCCTTTTATCTTAATTTATATTCAATTTATTAATTTGCAAAAGCTAAAATTACAGCTCCTGTAATCATCAGGTTAACCAATGCCAATGGAATTAATGTTTTCCATCCCAGGTGCATCAACTGGTCATATCTGAATCTCGGAAGCGTCCATCTGATCCACATGAAGATCAGAATCCCGACAACCGTTTTCGTTAAAAATGCTACAATACTTAAAATTCCCGCTGCATTTTCTCCCCAGTTCTGAGTTACCCATTCGATTCCCGGATAGTTATAACCTCCGAAGAAAAGAACCACGATAAAAGCGTTTGAAATAAACATGTTTACATATTCACCAAACATATATAGTCCCAACTTCATTGAGGAATATTCTGTAGAATATCCTGTTACCAGTTCCGATTCGCATTCCGGTAAATCGAAAGGGTGACGGTTGGTTTCTGCCAAAGCTGACACAAAGAAAATTAAAAACGCCAAAGGCTGGTAGAGTATATTCCAGTTTAAACCGTCTATCTCAAAAAGTCCCCAGATTTTTCCTGAAGTCTGAGTTTCGGTAATCACTTTTAAATCTAAACTTCCTGTCATCATAATGATAGAAAGTAGAGCAAGACCCATCGCCAATTCATAAGAAATCATCTGTGAAGAAGCACGGATTGCACCCAGTAATGAATATTTGTTGTTGGAAGCCCAGCCTCCGATCATAATTCCGTAAACTCCGATAGAAGCCATACCAATAATGAACAATACCCCTACATCAATATTAGCAACTTGTAAATCGAAAGATTCACCACCAATATTCAATGTTTTACCCCACGGAATTACCGCTCCGGTAATCAGTGAAATAAACATCACCAGTGCTGGTCCCAGTACAAAGAGAAATCTTTCTGCATTTTGTGGGGTAAAATCTTCCTTAAAGAAAAATTTACCACCATCGGCAAGAGGCTGCAGCAAACCGAATGGTCCTGATCTGTTCGGTCCGATTCTGTCCTGCATAATAGCTGCCACTTTTCTTTCTGCCCAGGTAGAGTAGGCTGCGATCGTCAGCGAAAGCAGGAAAAGCGCCAGTACAAGTATCAATTTAAATGTAAGTAAATCCATTTTTTATTTATTTAGATAATAGATATCAGATGCCAGATATCAGATTTAAAATCTGAGGTCTGATGTCTGAAATCTTACGTCTTTAAAAATTATTTTTCGTCTTTTTCGCTGATTTCTTTTGCCATCGGATTGTCTAAAACTCTTAATTCGTCTTTAGGCTTTTCGTAATGGTTTAATGAAATAACTGAATGTCTGTCAATATTTCTTGGACCTTCAATGTTCCAGTCTGATAAATTCTTTCTTTCGAAACGACAGGTATCGCAGATAAATTCTTCCACCTCTCCCCACTGGTCTTTTCTTGCGGTCACTCTTACAATCTCGTCTCCTTTCATGTAGACAGTAGCTTTTCCTGAACACTTATCACATTTACAAGAAGCATTCATCGGTTTTGTAAACCAAACTCTGCTTGCAAAACGTGCTGTTCTGTCTGTTAATGCTCCAACCGGGCAGACATCGATAACGTTTCCGATGAAGTCATTATCCAAAGCTTTGTTTAAGTAAGTGGAAATCTCAGCATGATCTCCTCTGAATAAAATTCCGTGCTCACGCTCACCTGTTAACTGGTTTGCTGCCAAAACGCATCTTGCACACAAGATACAGCGGTTCATATTCAGTTTGATGTGTGGACCTAAATCATCAGCATCATACGTATTTCTTTTAAACTCTGTTCTGGTTTCAAGATTTCCATGTTCGTAACCCAAATCCTGAAGATGACATTCTCCGGCCTGATCACAAACCGGGCAATCCAGCGGGTGATTTACCAAAAGAAATTCGGTAACTGCTTTACGTCCTTCCTGTGCTTTTTCAGAAGAAAGGTTTTTTACTTCCATTCCGTCCATCACATTTGTTCTGCAGCTCGCAACCAGTTTCGGCATCGGACGCGGATCTGCTTCCGAACCTTTGGAAACTTCTACCAGACATGTTCTGCATCTTCCTCCACTGGTTTCCAGTTTGCTGTAATAGCACATGGCTGGTGGTACAGATTTTCCGCCGATCTGTCTTGCTGCTTCCAAAATAGAAGTTCCAGGCAAAACTTCAGCAGTCTGTCCGTCTATCGTTATTTTAAATTTCTTAACCTCTTCGCTCATATTCTTTCGCTTTATAATGCGCTAAGCAATAGTTTCTTTTTATTAATTAAAATCAGATTACTCTGATCTTTTTGTCGTGTTAAAAGTATATCCGATTCCAAAATTGAACTGGGCATATACAAAGTCCTGAGAAGCTTTATCCGGCTTGTTGTTCAGGGTAGTTTTAATGTCCGGCATATTGATGTATCCAAACTTTCCTTCTGCCTGAAGTACAATATGTTTAATTATTACAACACTCAACGCTGCTCTCGCATCCAATCCAAATCCTGCCAAGTGGAATCTGTCGCTTCTTTCATTTCCCATCAACTGAACGTTAGATTTTGGTAGTAATGCACCTAATCCACCTCCATAACTGGCAAAAATAGCAATATGTTTTTTATCTAAAACATTGTGATATTTCTGAGCTCCGATATTGATATAGTTCAGACCGTCTGTATGTTCGAATGTTAAAAATTCTCCACTGTTCAGGTCTACCTGTCCATTATTCACCATTCCTGCATATTCAGGATCATTGATGTATCCTTTCATATTGACGGTTTGGTTCTGATCCATCACATATTTCATGTGATCCATCCCTAAGGTAATTCCAAAATTATCTTTCGGGAAGTAGGTAATCCTGTAATTAACCTGAGGGATCGTTATGCTTCCCGGATTAAAATAGGTTCCCCAGTCAAATTTAGTCTGTCGGTCACTGGCCTTTACATTATCCAATTGAAAATCATATCCATCCCCTTTAAAACGAATGTCTGATTTTGAATATTTTGCATTGTTCCATCCCCAAAACACCAAAAAGCTTCCTTTTTTGAAAACCCTGCTGTTTTCCTCCTGTTGTTGTCCTTTTACATTAATGGAACTGAATCCGATTAGTAACCAAAGAACGATTGTATTTTTCAATTTTTTAGACTCTATTAATTACTTGCCGCAACTGGGATAGGGTCTGCATAATTGGCCAATCCGTAGTTTTGAGTTTGACTTAATTCAGGATTTTTAACATGCCATTCAAATTCATCTCTGAAATGTCGAATCGCTGCTGCCACAGGCCATGCTGCCGCATCACCCAAAGGACAGATGGTGTTGCCTTCGATTTTTCTCTGGATGTCCCAAAGCAGATCGATATCTTCCATTGTTCCTTCTCCTTTTTCTATTTTCTTTAAAATCTTGTGCATCCAACCCGTTCCTTCACGGCATGGAGTACACTGTCCGCAACTTTCGTGATGATAAAATCTCGCCAAAGTCATGGTATGTTCTACAACACACTGGTCTTCATCCAAAACAATGAAACCTCCTGAACCCATCATCGTTCCGGTAGCAAAACCACCGTCAGCGAGAGATTCGTAGTTCATATATCTTGGCTCGCCATTTACTGTTTTCAATAATAAATTTGCAGGAACGATAGGTACTGAACTTCCACCCGGAATACAGGCCTTCAGCTTTTTACCGTTTGGAATTCCACCACAATATTCGTCAGAGTAAATGAATTCTTCCACCGTAATGGTCATGTCAATTTCGTAAACTCCGGGTTTATTGATGTTTCCACAAGCAGAAATTAATTTTGTCCCTGTAGATCTTCCTACTCCGATTTTAGCATATTCAGCACCACCAATTTCAATAATTGGAACGACTGCTGCAATAGATTCAACGTTGTTAACTACGGTTGGTCTTTCCCAAAGTCCTTTTACAGCCGGGAAAGGCGGTTTTAATCTTGGGTTTCCTCTTTTTCCTTCAAGAGATTCAAGCAATGCTGTTTCTTCACCGCAAATGTAAGCTCCACCTCCTCTCTGAACATAAATTTCACAGTCGAAACCTGTTCCTAAGATGTTTTTACCTAAAAACCCTGCAGCTTTAGCTTCTTCAATGGCTTCTTCCAGAATATCAGGAATCCATGAATATTCTCCACGGATATAGATATAAGAAACATTTGAACCAAGAACGAAAGAAGAAATAAGCATTCCCTCAATCAAAAGATGAGGAAGAAATTCCATTAAATATCTGTCTTTGAATGTTCCCGGTTCAGATTCGTCTGCATTGACCACCAGGTGTCTTGGTACACCTTCCGGTTTTGCCAGAAAGCTCCACTTCATTCCCGTAGGGAAACCTGCACCACCACGACCACGGAGACCTGAAACTTTTACTTCTTCAAGGATTTCTTCAGGGGCCATTTTCAGGGCTTTTTCTGCTGCGGTGTAACCTCCCTGTCTGCGGTAAGTTTCATAGTAGCGGATGCCTTCTACGTGTGCGTCTTTAAGTAAAAGTTTTTTACTCATTTTTATATGCTTTTAGCGTATGGCTCTTACACTTCGACAAGCTCAGTGTGACAGCTTTGTGCTTTTTTTAAGTTATTTTAAAATTATTTTAGCCCAAATCAACCTGTCCTTCTCTGCAGAGATCAAGGATTTCGTCTACTTTCTCGATGGTTAAATTCTCGTGATAAAACTTTCCTAGCTGCAACATCGGAGCGTATCCACAAGCACCGAGACATTCTGCTGGTTTTAATGTAAACATTCCGTCTGCAGTTGTTTCACCGTCTTTGATGTTCAGCTTAGTTCTGATGTGGTCTAATATTTTTTCGCTTCCGCGAACCATGCAAGGTCCGGTTCTGCATACTTCCAAAACATATTTACCTACCGGCTTCATATTAAACATGGTATAGAAGGTTGCCACTTCATATACTTCAATGGGTTTGATACTTAATAATTCAGCAACATAATCCATCACAGGAACGTCTAACCAGCCTCCGAATTCCTTCTGTGCCAGATGCAGCACAGGAAGAAGAGCAGATTTTTGTCTTCCTTCAGGGTATCTTGCCATGATTTTATGGACCTGCTGTAAACTTTCCGGTTTAAAAGCTATTGTTTCGCTCATTTTTATCTAAGATTTCAGATGCCATATTTCAGACATCAGATTTTAAATTTATATATAAAGCGAAGAGTCTGACATCTTGGGATCTGATATCTGACATCTTCTTTTTTATGCGTCTAATTCTCCTGCTATAATGTTCATACTGCACATCGTAACGATGGCATCAGAAATCACAGAACCTGTAATCATTTCAGGATAAGCCTGATAATAAATGAAACACGGTCTTCTGAAATGCAGTCTGTAAGGAGTTCTTCCACCATCACTGACCAGGTAGAATCCTAATTCTCCGTTTCCTCCTTCAACAGCGTGGTAAACTTCTCCTTTCGGAACATCGGTTTCTCCCATGACAATTTTGAAGTGATAGATCAGCGCTTCCATTTTCTGGTAAACATCTGCCTTTTCAGGAAGATAGAAATCAGGGACGTCTGCGTGGAAAGGTCCTTCCGGAAGATTATCGTATGCCTGGTTGATTATCTTCAGTGATTCCCAGATTTCCTGCTGGCGAACCATAAATCTATCGTACGTATCTCCTGCAGTTCCTACAGGAATGATGAAATCAAAATCTTCGTAGGAAGAATAAGGTTCAGCCACTCTCACATCATAGTCAACACCGGCTGCGCGAAGATTGGGACCTGTAAATCCATAGCTCAGTGCACGCTCAGCTGAGATAGCACCTGCTCCGATGGTTCTGTCCATAAAGATTCTGTTTCTCTCCAGTAACTGGCCGAATTCGGCAAATCTTGCAGGGAATGTTTTTAAGAAATCTTTCAGCAGCTCATGGAATTTTGGAGTGAAATCTCTTTCAAAACCTCCGATTCTTCCCATATTTGTTGTCATTCTTGCTCCACAGATCTGCTCGTACATATCGTAAATACGTTCTCTTTCGATGAACATATAGGTAAGACCTGTAATCGCACCTGCATCCATTCCGGTTACCCCGTTACAGATCAGGTGATCTCCGATCCTTGCCAGTTCCATTAAAATAACACGCATGTAATCCACGCGTTTAGGAACTTTGATACCGATCAGTTTTTCAACTGTCATGTGCCATCCTATATTGTTGATAGGGGCAGAACAGTAATTCATACGGTCTGTAAGGGTCGTGATCTGAGAATAGTTTCTTCTTTCAGAAATTTTCTCAAAAGCTCTGTGGATATAACCAACGGTCTGCTCAGCATGAAGAATTCTTTCTCCATCCATTGTCAGCACATTCTGGAAAATACCATGTGTTGCAGGGTGGGTAGGTCCCAGATTCAGGGTATATAACTGCCCGTCAATCTGTTCTTTACTTTCGTGTTGGTTAAGTATATTAGATAATGAGTTATCTTTCATAATATATAATTGATAATTGATAGAAGATAATTGATCATACATCAATCATCATTAATCATTTATATTTTTTTATCTTCCGAACATTGCGTCGTCCTTGTCTGTTCTGGTGCCGTCTTCAAGACGATATTCTTTCAGCATAGGGTGGTATCCGAGGTCTTCCATATTCAGAATAGGTCTGAGATCCGGATGTCCCTTAAATTTAATTCCGTAGAAATCAAAAGTTTCTCTTTCCATCCAGTTGGCTCCTGCATATAATTCAGTCAGGGAGTCAACTTCAATATTTTCTCTGGACATGAAAATCTTAAGGCGTAATCTGAAATTGGTCACCATGTTCTGAAGATGATAAACCACACCTATTTCCTTATCAGGAAATTCAGGATAATGAATTCCGCATACATCGGTAAGGAAGTTGATTTCCAGAGATGAATCTTTAAGGTAATGGATCACCTTTTTGATGTCTTCTTTTTTTATTTCAACGGTCAGCATCCCATAAGGTTCTGAACTTGAAATTACTGTTTCAGGAAACTCCCTCGTTAAAGCTTCTAGTACAAATTCGTTCGTCATTTCCTTAGTTGCTTATATTGTAAGAATCTAACAAATGCTGATATTCAGGGGTGTCTCTTCTTCTGATGCTTTCGCTTTCCGCCAGTGCCTGAACCTGCATGACGCCTTCGATGATCTGCTCAGGTCTTGGAGGGCATCCAGGAACGTACACATCAACCGGAATGATTTTGTCTATTCCCTGTAAAACAGAATACGTATCAAAAATACCTCCGCTGGAAGCACATGCTCCGACAGCAACGACCCATTTCGGTTCAGCCATCTGCGTGTATACTTCTTTTAAAACAGGCCCTAATTTTTTAGAAATAGTTCCGCATACCATCAGCATATCTGCCTGTCTCGGTGAGAAAGAGTTTCTTTCCATTCCGAATCTTGAGGCATCATAAGTGGGGTTAAGCGTAGCCATGAATTCGATACCGCAACAAGACGTTGCAAAGGGTAAAGGCCAAAGTGAAAACTTTCTCGCCATTCCGATTACGCTGCTCAGTTTTGTTGCAAAAAAACCTTCTCCTTCAAATCCTTCGGGAGCGGGTGCATCTGTTCTTATAATTGGTTTTTGATCTGACATTTGATTGATTTTAAGATTTTAATTTAGATTCTAAATCGCTGTTAATGTTAACTTTAATTTAATCGTGTTTATCTAAATCTCTTATTTAAAATTATGATTGATTATTTATCCCAGTCCAGTGCGCCCCGTTTCCATACATAGAAAAATGCAAGGAAGAAAATTGCGACAAACATCAGTACTGCAAAAAAACCTTCAACTCCGAATTCTCTGAAGTTGACTGCGTAAGGATAAAAGAATACGATTTCGATATCGAACAGTACAAAAAGTACCGCTGTTAAGAAATATTTAATGGAGAACGGAGTTCTTGCATTCCCTTCAACAGGAACACCACATTCCCAGCTTGAGTTCTTTACAGAATCCCCTTTTTTCTGTTGTGGACCCAAAAAATGAGCGCCCAGCAAAGAAATGGCAACAAAACCAATGGCTACACCGGCTTGTATGAGTATTGGAATATAACTTTCAGGTAAATTCATTTTTACATTATTATCTCAAGTTGCAAATTTAGGCAATAAACAATAAAGCATGAAATTAATCAACTTAAAAGTCTGATGAAATTGAGAAAAACCGATAATTTAGAATCAATAAAAATAGTATTATTTCTTCATTTTTTTAAGAAGAGAAAATGCCATGAAAGAGATATAGGCGAAAAGTATACTTGCGTACAAAATGTTGATGATGGTATTGGTCCGGTCGTCTTCTGTTTTTAAAAACAGGTTGTAAGCGATGAATCCGGCAATGAGAACGGCGAAAACGATAAGATGTATTTTCATATCAGAATGTGAGGGAATAGGTTCTTCTTCTTTTATGGTTTACAGGGTTGTAATCCTGCCACAGTACCTGTACACTTTTGTTTTCTTCAAGTTCCGGATTGGTCTCTGCAAAATCGATTCCCATATTGTTGAAACGGACAAAGATTTCTTTAAAAATAATAGCTGTTACCCCTCTCCGCTGATATTCGGGATGGATTCCGATCAGGTAAAAATTGGCGCGGTCGTTCTTCTTCTGTGCCTGCATGAAATGCCACCATCCGAAAGGAAAAAGTTTTCCTTTGGCTTTCTGCAGTGCTTTGGAATAGGACGGCATGGTTACCGCAAAAGAAACCAGCTCATCATGTTCGTCAACGACACAGATCACATAGTTTTTGGCAATCATCGGGAAGAACTTTTCTTTGTACGTTTTGATCTGCTCCTCTGAGATCGGGGTGTAGGTAGAAAGATGTTTATACGTTTCGTCAAGCAGTTTGAACATCGGTTTTACATACGGTAAAATTTCTTCTTTGTTCCGGAACTCTAAAACTCTCAGATTGTACTTTTCAGCAATCAGCTTGCTGAATTTTTCGACTTTCGGAGGAAGGACTTTTGGGAAATTCATTTCAAATTCCACCCATTCCTTTTCTTTTGTAAGCCCAAGGTCTTCGATATGCTGAGGGTAATATTCGTGGTTGTAGATCCCGATCATAGTGGCGATCTTCTCAAATCCGAAAGTCAGCATTCCTGCTTTGTCAAGGTTGGTGAAGCCCATCGGTCCTTCAATTTTGTCAATTCCTTGCTGTTTTGCATAGCTGATCACCGTATCAATCAGTGCCTTTGACACTTCACGGTCGTCAATAAAATCAATCCATCCGAAACGTACTTTCCTGATGCCCAATTCTTTCTCTTCTTTGTGATTGATGATCACTGCAATTCTCCCTACTACCTTCTGATCTTTCAATGCCAGATACTGTTTTGCCTCGGAATACTGCAGGGCAGGGTTTTCCTGAGGGTTCCATACATTTAATTCGTCTTTGATAAATGACGGGACATAATAAGGATTATTTCTGTAAAGATCCATCGGGAATTTCACAAACTGTTTTAATTCGTTAGGTGTTTTTACTTCAAGAATTGAAACTTCTGACATAGTATTTTAGGGTAATTTCAGTACAAATATAATTAATAATTGTCAATACTTTGGCACAATTATTACATCTAGTAGGTGAATTGTTACCTAAAAAAAATAAAAAAAATGACAGGTTATTATCTTATCATAGGGATCTCGATGCTGGTCAGCTGGCTGGTTTCCTCAAGATTGAAATCTAAATTCGAGTATTATTCAAATGTCCATTTAAGAAACGGACTTTCAGGGAAGGAAGTAGCGGAAAAAATGTTGAGAGATAACGGAATCAATGATGTACAGGTGATATCAGTTCCGGGACAGCTCACAGACCATTATAATCCTTCCGATAAAACAGTGAACCTTTCAGAAGGGGTTTATATGCAGAGAAATGCGGCTGCTGCGGCAGTAGCGGCTCATGAATGCGGGCATGCCGTACAGCATGCTGTAGGGTATTCTATGTTGCAGTTAAGATCAAAGCTTGTTCCTGTGGTAAGCATCAGTTCAAATCTGATGCAGTTTGTACTCATTGCAGGGATCGGGATCATGATTGCTTCAAGATCAACTGAAAATCCTAACGGAAATACGCTGGTTTTGACGATCGGAGTTATTATGTTTGCTTTAACGACACTGTTTGCTTTTATCACGCTTCCTGTGGAATATGATGCCAGCAACAGGGCGATGAAATGGCTGAAAGATTCAGGAACCGTCACATCTGAGGAATTTGTCGGAGTAAAAGACAGCCTCACGTGGGCGGCAAGAACCTATCTGGTAGCGGCACTGGGCTCTCTGGCTCAATTATTATACTGGGTATCTGTGCTGATGAGCAGCAGACGGTAGTCAGTCTTTAAAATCAAATGAAATATACTGCATCTCAGAAAGTTTTTCTGAGATGCTTTCTTTTTGTGCTGTTTTCAGGGAAGCGTTCAGGATACAGTTTTCATCGGCATCAAAATGAAGGACTTTGGCATCAAACTTTGAAAGGAGAGTGAAAATAATGTTCTGCTGATTAAACTGAAACCTGATTTCAATTTCAGTTTCAAGCTCCCGGGTAATGATCCGGGATTCTTCCAGAGTGATTTTCGCTGATTCTTTATAGGCTTTTACTAAACCTGAAACTCCCAGTTTTGTTCCGCCATAGTAGCGCACACTGATGACCAGGACGTTCGTGATTTCGTTGGCCAGAAGCTGATTGTAGATAGGCAGCCCTGCACTCCCTGAAGGTTCTCCGTCGTCATTGGCACGGTAGTTCTCTCCGTTCAGTCCCATCCGGAAGGCATAGCAGTGATGCGTAGCTTTCGGATGTTCTGATCTTACTTTTTCCAGAGCATTTTTAAGTTCGTTTTCGTTATTGACCGGAAATGCGAAACCTATAAATTTGCTTCCTTTTTCTTTGAGAAGTGTATTTTCAACCGGTTGGTCTATGGTCTTATATTCGTGCAGCATGCTCGGTCTCTAATTTGTGTTTTTGTGAAACTCCATCACATTATCCCTGAATTTTTGAATGGCGGAAGGATTGTTGAGGAATTTAGGGGCTTTTGTTCCGTTTTCTATCATCAGTTCTTGGTTTTTAATGACTATTGTTTCGTCCCACAGACCGGAATCAATGAACTGTTGTAAAACCAGGTTCCCGCCCTCAACGATTACTGACTGGATCTGTAATTCATGCAGTTTTTTCATCAGTTTTTCAATAAATCCTTCTCTTTCTGTTTTGATGAACCTGATGTTGCCTTCTTCAGAATTTTTTACAGAATTAAATACTAGAGTTTCTGCTTCATCATTATAAATATGATAGTGAACCGGAACTTTCAGGTCGATATCGATCAAAATACGGACAGGGTTTCTGCCGGTCATTTCTCTTGTCGTCAGACTCGGATTGTCGCGCAGGGCGGTCATCGTACCTATGAGAATTGCATGTTCATTGTTTCTCAGTTCATGCACGTACTGTTTCGTCAATGAATTGCTGATTTGGGTCGGTTTAAAATCTCTGTCTATAAATCCGTTTCCGGATTGAGCCCATTTTAAAACAATATAAGGACGTTTCTTTTCATGATAGGTGAAAAACCGTCTGTTCAGTTCAGTGCATTCTTTTTCGAGGATCCCTGAAATGACTTCGATCCCTGCCTCCTGAATGATTTTTTTGCCTTTGCCGTTGACCTTATCGTGAGCATCCATGGCACCGATCACGACTTTTCTGAACCCCGATTCACCGATTTTCAGGGCACAGGGAGGTGTTTTTCCATAATGGGCACACGGTTCGAGTGATACGTAAATGGTCGATTCCGGAATGAGGCTTTTATCTGTAACGGAATTGATGGCATTGATCTCTGCGTGGTTTTCACCTGTTTTATGGTGATATCCTTCGCCGATGATTTTCCCGTTGTGCACAATCACGCTTCCCACCAAAGGATTGGGGTAAGTGTCTCCCTGGGCTTTTAAAGCCAGTTCGATACATCTTCTGATATAAATTTCGTCCTGCATTATATGAAAAAAGCGAAGACAAATTTCTTTGCTTCGCCTTTATTTTTATTGATTGTTTTAAATAATTTTCTCCTTCACAGATTTGAGGAAAGAATTTCTTACTTATTGATCTCCTGAAATAATCGTGTGAAGATTCTGTTTTAAGCTCTCCAGATGACTCTTTTTACTGTCAATCGTATTGTACGTTTCGGTAAGCATCGGGTTTTCTCTTGATGGTTTTTTAAAGAATGCAAGATTGTTTTCAAGTTTGACGATTTCAGCTTCAAGATCAGAGATCTGGCTCTTGATTTTTCTTGCTTTGTCAGTCAGCTGGTTTTCAGATAAGCCTTCTTCTTTTAGTTCAAACTCGTTGATCTTATTTAGCTTCAGCTTTTCTCTCAGGGTTTTATTAAATTCAGCATTGATGGCGATCTTATCTCTCGGAACTTTCCCGATGTTATTCCATGAGGTCTTGATGTTTTCGATCTTCTCAATACTTCCTTCTTCGTCAGAAATGATCTTAAGCTCTTCAAGAATTTCTTTCTTCTGCTTGTAATTTTCTTTCCAGTTGTCGGTGGAAGCGCTGCTTTTTTCCCTGTAATTATTAAAAAAGGTATTACATGCTTCACGGAACTCATCCCAGATCTTATTGGTCATACTTTTGGGAACGTGACCGATCTTTTTCCAGTCTTCCTGGAGTTTTTTGAAAAGGGCAACGGCAATGTCCCAGTCTTCGGAAAGCATATTGTCTTTTGCCGTCTGGATCAGCTTTAATTTTTCATCCAGATTTTCCTGCTGAGACCCTTTGAGGGATTTATAATAATTGTTTTTTGTTGTATTGAAATTTCTGAGGGTTGATTTAAAATCATTCCAGTTGTTATTGGACAGTTTTCTCGGTACGCTTCCTGTTTTCAGAAATTCAGAACGGAGTTCTTCCACTTTTTTGATGGAATTCTGCCAATAGCTGTGGTTGGGAGTGTCTGCAGGCTCAGAAAGTTTTTTGATCTCTGCGATGATTTCATTTTTCTTTTCCAGATTGGCATTCTGCTCAGTTTCGATCGCTGCAGAAAGTTCAGACTTTCTTTCGTGTATTTTATTCGAAATTTCTTTGAACTCGTCCCAGGTCTTTTCACGGAATTCTTCAGCTACCGGTTCTGCTTCCTCTTTCCACAGTTTGTGCAGGTACTGCAGTTCGTTGAGTGCTTTCTGTACCACCGGCTCATTTTCCAGTTCTCTGGCGCGGGCAATAATGTGCTGTCTTTTTTCAAGATTGTGCGTGTATTCCTGCTCAAGAAATTCTTTGTTGAGATCCAGCATCTGATAAAACTGATTTAGATGGTGGAAATAATTATTGTTGAGGATCTTAAATTCGGATTTTGCTACCTGTCCTGCTTTCGACCATTCTTCTTTGATCTCACGGATTGACTTGAAAAGATTTACTCCGGGTTCAGAATTGGTATACAGGTTCTTCAGCCTGTCGATCAGTTCCTGACGGTGGTCAAGGTTTTTTTTCTGCTCTTCTTCCTGACCTTTCTGGAAAGCGTCATGTTTTTCTTTATAGATATGGATCAGTGCAGAGAGTTTAGACTGTGCAGGATGCTCGTAGCTGAAATTTTCGGGAGCGTTTCCGGCATCGGCATATTCGTGCTTTTTGTCTTCGATCTCATCATGGATGGCGTGATTTGCTTTTTCTTTCAGTGTATTAAACTGTCTGAAGTTTTCTCCTGCATCTTTCGAATTGATGATCCTTTCCATTTCTTTGAGGGCATCGGCCAGAGAAATATCGGTATCCACATGTTCTTCTGCATGTTCAGCTTCCTCTTCATGGGGAGTTTCCTCGGAAGAAACAGTAATTTCCGGTTTATCCGGCTGGTTTTCCTCCGTAGAAATTTTATTTTCTTCGTTTTCAGAAAGGTTGTTTTCTGTAGTCATAGCAAATCTTTTATGTGAGTGGCGTTATTTCTTAAATGTAGTAAAAGCCTAACAAAGTACTAATTTATGTTATTTTTTTTTATTATTCCAAATTTCCCAGGCTTTTTCTGCCTGTTGTTCAAGCATGTAATATCCGTTCACGGTTTTAGCTCCGTTTTCAGCTGATCTGATGATGAACTTTGAGTAATTGGGATTGTAAATGAGGTCAATAACCAGGTGGTCTTTTGAGAGACCGTCAAAGGGGAAGTCGAGGCAGGCATCTATATTGGGGAATGTTCCGACAGGGGTGCACTGTACAATGATTTTGTGATCCCGTACGGTTTCTCGGTCTAAATTTTCAAAATTCAGGTCAGAATTCCTTGAGACTGTTTTGAATGAAATCCCGTTCTGAGCGAGCACATACTGTACGGCTTTCGCAGCACCGCCGTTTCCTAAGATCAGTGCGGTGTCCTGATGGGCTTTCCGGTGGATTTTCAGGGTCTTTTCAAAACCGTAAGCATCGGTATTGTATCCTGTTTTCTTTCCATCTTGAATCAAAACACAGTTGACGGCGCCGATGGCTCTGGCTTCATCACTCAGGTCATCCAGGTAGGCGATGATTTTTTCTTTGTAGGGAATGGTCACATTAAACCCTGACAGTTCGGGGTCTTTAAAAAGGTTTTCAACCTCATCGATTTCCTGAAGGTCAAAAATATGGTAAGTAAGATGGGGAAGCATCTGCTTCTGAAATTTTTCTTCAAAGAATTTCTTTGAAAATGAATAGGAAATGTTTCTCCCGATGAGACCTAGCTTTTTATTGGAATCCATAGATCAAAAATAAAAAAAAGACCGAAAATATCGGTCTTTAAGTTGAATTATATTTTGTTTACTTATTCAATGATGAATTTTGACGAAGTACGGTCTGTTTTCAGGATATAAACTCCTTTTGCCATTCCGTGAAGACTGATCCTGCCGGAAGTTTTAAAAGGATTGGCGATCGATCTGATCAGTTTTCCGGAAAGGTCATAAATTTCAGCTTTGGAAATTTTGCTTACGTTTTCCCCTTTTACAAAAAGCTCACTGTTTCTTACCGGGTTAGGGTAGATGCTGAATGATTTTTCTTTTGCATTTTCATTGATGCTTAGAGAACCTAAACAAGACCAGCTCAGATCATCAATGGCAATTCTGTTTCCACTCACAGGGTTAGAGATTTTGATCGTGAAGTTTCCGGCAACATTGATGTTGCTGATTGTTGTCGTGGTTACTGCATCACTGTAAGGGATCGTCCCTACGTTCACTCCGTTGATTTCAAGTACCAGATTGCTGGCTGTTCCGCTGTATTTCAGCTGAGTGGTCACCGTAAGACTCTGGATTCCTCCTGAAACAGAAGAGCTCGACAGGTTTCCGTTTCTGATGGTGATGGCTTTGCCGGTGATGGTTTCATCAACTCTCGCATCGGTTGCGGTCCAGGTGATGCTGTTGTTGGTCCATGTTCTTGTTCCGTAAGCAGGAGTGCCCGGAGCAGGAATGTTTGAAAAATCTTCAGAACCGCAGCTTCCTCCGCCTCCGACAGGTGCTGAAAGGGTGGTTGCACTTGCTACATTACTCTGAGGTGATGAATTTCCTGAACCGTCTTTGGCGATCACATAAAAAGAATAGAAGGTTGCAGGGTTTAGGCCTGATACCGTTGTCGATGTTGTCGTTACTGAAGTTTTCAAAGCTCCGTTAGCGTAGATGTCGTACACCGCTACGGCTGTATTGTCTGTTGCAGCCGTCCAGCTCAGAGCGATTGAATTGATGGTAGGGTTACTCGCTACAAGATTCGTGGCAGCAGTAGGAGGCTGGTTGTCAACCACCGGTGTTCCCCAGATCTGTCCTACGAAAGAAGGATTGTCGATGTATGGATTTCTGTTGTTCTGGTAAGCATAAGAGGCATTGTTTCTTCCGATTTCTTCGGCAGATACCGGGTCGGCGTTGTGCCATGCCAGCAACTGGTTAAGTTCCCACGTCTGCAATCCGGGGAAAGCAGATCCGCCAAGCATATTACCGGAAGAAAAACCGGAAAGCTGAGTTTCGTATCGTGTTACAAAATAAAAGATCATTCTGGCAACATCTCCTTTAAAGGCATCAATCGGTTCGAATACTGTCCCGGAATACCCTGCAGAAACTGAAGTTCCCAGTTTAGATCCGTTCAATGAAGTATAAGTTGCATTTCCTACTACTCCGAAAGGAAAATTGGATCTCATTCCGTTGACCTTACCGTCGGTAGCCCTGATGAAATGAATGTCATTTTTCATCGGAGAAGCTTCGTTGAATAAACTCTGCGGAACGATGTGCTCCCTGTTGTAGCAGTCTCCTTCGTTTGCATATCCGCTGGAGCCGCACTGATTGGAGGTGATGGTGAAATTGTAAGGATCCGGACCATTTGGTTTTTCAGAGTAGATATCTAAAACTGTTCCGTCGTTTTCATAGTAATAATCACGGTCTGTGGTCTGGTAACCTGTCCATAAACCTCCATAGCCATTGTCTGTATGACCGTTGGTAATAATCGTTTTGAGCTGGCTTTTAAGAGCCGCCCCTGTCAATCCCGCCGTACCGTTATAGTAATTAGCCGGAGCCTGTGCAAAAGCATTAATGAAAAAAATACTGAATGCAAATGATAGTAGAATACGCTTCATTTTTTTTTAATTGGAAGGCAAAACTACAAAAAAACAGAGATGTATTATGTTAACTTTTAGTAATATAGTCTTTGCTGATCTTTGAGAAAAACCAGGAGATCGAAATCCCGAAAAGGGATGCCGTCGCTGCGACAATCAGGTAATTTTCCGCTACGATTTTTACGGGGAAAGGTAAGGTTTCCACAGCTTTGAAAAATTCGGTTTTCAGCTGGAAGAAACAGAGTGCGGTCCCCAGGATCAGCCCTGTGATCACGCCTAAGACCACAATTAAGATTCCGGTGTAGAAGTAGGTTCTTCTTAAATGGCTTAAAGGGAACCCCAGTGAGATCAAAGATTTTGCCTGCTGTTTTTTGTCCAGCTGCAGAATGATAATGGCTCCTGCGAGGTTGAAGGTCGTAATAAAAATAACGAGCGCAAATATTAAATAAATGAAAAGTTTTTCTGTATTGATCATCTTCCAGAAAGCTGCATTTTCTTCCTGTTTGGTTTTCACCTCGATTCCTTTGCCGATGGAGGCAAGCAGATCCTTTTTTACCTGGTCGATTTTATCAGGGTTTTTAAGTTTGATGACGATCTGGTACGCTGAATTTTTTGGAAGGTTCAGAAGTTCTTCGGACAGTTCGATCGGTGCGATGATGTAATTGTTCAGCTGGTCATTGCCGGGGAAAATTCCGGTGACCAGGATGTTCTTTTTATTATAGATGTCTTCTTCCTTATTGATGATTCCTGTACCTGATTTGGGCATGAAAACCGTTGCAAAATTATTCAGGGTATCCACGGGAATCGACAGCCGCATCTCAAGCGAATGCTCCATGATCACTTCATTGGAATACTGGAAGCTGGGATATTTACCGAAGAAGATCGTGGAATCGATCGGATTGACTTTCGTATAAGAGGAATCTACGCCTCTCAGATAACCGATGTCTCCTTTTCCGTTGTAATTGAGGTAGACTTTTTCCTCGATCACCCGGGAGAAGTTCCGGATCTCGGGATTTTTTTTCAGAATCCCTTTGATCTTATCAAAGTTACTGAGGGTTTTCCCGGAGGTGCTTTTGATGGTCAGGTCAGCATGAAGGTTCGAAATAAGATTCTGGTTAAAAACCTCCAGACCGGAAAACACGGAGATGATCACAAACATTGCCGCAACAGCAACGGTCATCGCCCCGACGGCCAGCCAGGTAATGAACGTAACCGCAGTACTGCCTTTTTTTGAAAGAAGGTAGCGTGATGCTATGTAAAATGCAATGTTTTTCAAGATCGATTACAATACGGGATTGTCGCCTTCGCCTCTGAGTTCTTTTTCAAGTTTTTCCACATCGTCAAGGGCGGTATCAAGGTAGAAGTTAAGCTGAGGGATCACACGCACCTGCTTCGCCATTTTCTGACCGAGGAAATTTCTGTACTGTGCCTTGTTGATCTCAATCTCTTTCATGATTGACGCTCTGAATTCCTGTGGGAAGATGCTTAAATAAATTTTTGCCACACCCAGATCCGGTGATATTTTCACATCAGAAACCGAAACCAGAAAACTCTGTTTGCTTTCTGCGGATTGCTTGCGGAACAATTCTGCGAAATCTTCCTGTATAATCTGTGCTACTTTTCTTTGTCTGTTACTTTCCATAAGTTCTGCAAATTTACTATTTTTGTTTGAATTGCTTATTTGAAAATAAACGAAACGGTCAAATTTACGCTTAAATAAGCAAAAAGCATCCTGAAATCACCGGCAGCCCAATTTTTTTTGAGAGAAAAAGGAGTGGTTCTTTGAGATCAGCGGCCTGTTAAAAACAATATTCTATCTATGAAACTGGAACATATCGGCATTGCAGTAAAGACTTTGGGTTTTTCTGACGAACTTTTTGAAAAGCTTTTAGGGAAAAAATCCTATAAAAATGAAACCGTTGAAAGGGAAGGGGTTACCACCTCTTTTTATGAGACGGGCGAAAGCAAGATTGAACTACTGGAAGCCAGTACTGCGGAAAGCCCAATCTCTAAATTCATTGAGAAAAGAGGAGAGGGAATCCATCATTTAGCGTTTGGGGTAGACAATATCCTTGAAGAAATAAAAAGATTAAAAAAAGAAGGTTTCGAATTTATTTCAGAAGAGCTGAAAGAAGGTGCTGATAATAAATTAGTTGTCTTTCTTCATCCCAAGTCCACGAATGGGGTACTGGTAGAACTTTGCCAAGAAAAAGCATAAAAAATTTTGTAATGCAATAAATTTTACTATTTTTGCAAACACAAAATTTAACCAAATTTTGAGGTCCTATAGCTCAGTTGGTTAGAGCACCTGACTCATAATCAGGTGGTCCCTGGTTCGAGCCCAGGTGGGACCACGAACGACTGAAATCAGTTAAAAACAACTGAACACAGTTAAACATAAAATCCTTGTATTCATAAGTAATACGAGGGTTTTTTTGTATATTCACTTTCAAGATTGTTCAATTATATTCATAAAATAATGTCTCTTTTAGTGTCCCCAGTGTAAATCAAAGTGTCCCTAAATGTAATTATTATGAAAATTAATTTCTATTTAAAAGAACCAAACTCAACAAAAGAGTCATTAATCTTAGTTACTGTTAGTCTGAATGGAAAAAGGTCAAAATTTTCCACTACACAAAAAATCAACCCGAAATATTGGAATGTAAATAATCAGAGAATTAAATCGAATGTTCCAAACGCATTAAATTTTAATAAAATACTTAATACTATTCAATCTAAGATTCTGGATTTACATACGAAAAACTTCATAGAGAAGGATAAGTCTGAGACAGGTAAATTTTTTGATGAGGTTAGAAAGTATCTATCTGGGAAATTTGAAAATTCTGAAACTAATTTGACGGTAGACAAAGGATTTGAGAAGTTTTTAGAAATACGAAAATCAAACCTTAAAGAAGGGACGGTCAAGGCATATACAACGCTCAGAAATCATCTAAAGGCTTATTCGGTTACCATGAGTAAAAAGGATTTGTTGTTTGATGACTTAGATATTAGTTTTTTTGATGGTTTTATAAACTATTTGCAAATGACTTGTAAGCAGAAAACCAATACAAGGTCAAAGCAAATTAAGAATATTAAATCCTTTCTAAAATTTATGTATGATAGAAACCACCATACTAATAAAATTTTTGAAAAATTAGAAAGAGAGCATGAAAAGGGGCAGTTTGTAGATTTTATAGAAAAAGATTTTAAAAAAATACTTAATCTCGACCTTAGTGATCGTGGTCATTTAGATATAACACGTAGATTGTTTTGTATTAGCTGCCTTACTGGATTAAGGCATTCGGATGTTCTAGACATAAATTATAAGAATATGAAGGATGGTAAGTATCATTTTAAAAATACCAAAAAGAATAGACCTGATATACTCTTATTATCAGCAGATGCTGTTGCTTATATTAAACAATACAACGAGCTTTATGATATTGGCAAAGGTTACACCAACCAAACGAGTAATAAACATCTAACAAAAATTCTCATAAAAGCTGAGGTAGATAGTGACGTTCTTATCAATGAGAAGGATTATAGGGGTAATATAGTTTCAGTTACGAAACCATTGTATGAATGGATTACTTTTCATTATGGTAGGAGGTATTTCATTATTGAATGTTTGAAAAGAGGAATGCAACCCCTTCAAATCATGCAAATTACAGGTCATGAGGATTTCAGTGTTTTTAAAGGGTATGTAAAATTTGCTGATGATGACTCCATTGATGAATTAAACAAAGCTTGGGCGGATACCATAAAGTAATATTTTTTATATTAAAATTAAAAGCTTTTCTTAAAATTATAAGAAAGGCTTTTTTAGTATAATGAAGAATAAATTTCAAAACTATCTAATCAGTTTGATTGCTTATAAATAAAGAGATATTTTCAGGGGGGATACCTAAAAATTAGATTTAAAAGGGGGGAGTGTTGTTCATATAGGTAGCTGAACTAAATATATAAGTGCTATATATATTAAAAGATACTTCCTATTCTGAATTAAATTAATAGTATTATTAATATTGTTTATAGGAGCTTAACAGCTTTATGGTCGTAATGTTTGCCAATTTGGAAATTAATTAAGTTCTGTCTTTTTGTTATATTAATTGAGTATCAATCTATTCAAAAATTAATTGACAATATTATAGTAACAGATAAACAACAAGAAAATATATCTGCTTCAGGAGGAAGTATTATATCAACACTGGAAATAAAATAGCAGTCTTAAAAGTAATGTTGTTTCTACTATTTTCAATTTTGAAGATAGCGGTTTTCTTCAAATCATATAGAAAAAGCCAAATCAATCAAGAGTAACCTTTGGATTCTCTGATGTTCTAATCATTTATATTAATTCTAGTAATAACAAATTATAATTTAATGCTAGAAGTTCATTGTTATATTTTTTTTTTTTTAGTTTGAAAATTGTAATTTGCCATCAAACTAGTACAATGAAGGAATTATTAAACATTCTAAAAGAGAAGTATATTGACCTAAAAGCATTAATTAATAACTATTATTTGAATTTTTTATCAGGGATAATATTTTTTCTTGGCTCTAAGAAAATTAATCTTTTAATAAAAAACAATAAAAACATTAATAATTTAGAAGACCTCACACCTTACATTTCTGAAAAAGAGGAAGAAAATTATAATTTACAAACTTATCTTGGATCATTAGAGTGGGGAATATTAAATCAAAATGTTAAAAATATAGCTGTTTCAGGCTCGTTTGGTACAGGAAAAAGCACCATTTTAAATCTATTCAAGAAAAAGAATCCTGAATTTAAAGTGTTAGATATTAATCTGGGAAAATTTGAAGAAAAAAATAAACAAACTGAAGTTGATATTGAAACAAGCATAGTTCAGCAAATACTTTATTTTGAAAAAAAGAAAAACTTGAGAGATTCGAGGTTTGAAAGAATTAATTACGATAAGTTTATCTTTTTCAAAGTTGTTTTTTTTATATTTTGGGTATTTTCAATTCTCTATCTATTTTTTGATAAGATATACGAAAAGGTTTATTTTATAAACAAGAGTGAAACTTCATATTACATATACTTAATGAAGTTTACATTTATAATAGGTGTTTTCTTTATTGCTAAAAAGTTATTTAGACAAATTTTCAAATTGAAAGTAAGTAAAATCAGTTTTAGTGATGCTGAATTTGTTCCTAAAGAAAATGATATTTCAATTATAAACAAACATGTAGATGAATTAATATACTTTTTTGAAAAAACAAAAACTTCGGTCGTCTTTATTGAAGATATTGATAGGTTTGAAGATGCTGTAGAGGTTTTTATAAAATTAAGAGAATTAAACATTATAATAAATAATTCAAAAGATATTCTTCAAAAAGTAACTTTTGTATACGCAGTAAAAGACGAATTATTTAGTAAGAACAATGAAAAAACAAAGTTTTTTGATTTAATTATTCCCATTATTCCTGTAGTTGATTACAGTAATTCTAACACTCAATTTATTAAGAGACTTAAAAGTGATTTTATTGATAAAAATATTCTAATAGAAGATATTATATATAATATTTCTCCATTCGTAAATGATATGAGGAGCTTAATCAATATTATTAATGAATTTAAAACCTACTATAAAATCAAAAACAAAGAAAATGATAAAATAGATTTTAATAAACTATTTTCTTTAATTGTTTTAAAAAATATTTATCCAATTGATTTCAAAGATTTGCAAAACAAAGTTGGATTTGTTTATGAAATTTTTGATAAAAAAAATGAGTTTTATAAGGAGACTGAAACAAATTTAATAATAGAATTAGGCTTTTTGAGAGCTGATAAAGAAAATATTGCGTCTGAAAGACAGCAAAATATTATCGAATTACGACGAATCTACATTTCTGAAATTTCCATTCAAACGTTTGGAGCTACACACTATTATTTAGAAAATGAAAATGTGATGCTTAATGAATTTATTAAAGATGAAATTTTCACAAAAATTGTTGAAAATGGTAAACTATCATATACTAAAGATTACAAATCAAAAAGTCTTGATTTTACAGAAATTGAAAATGTAATTGATTCAAAAACTAATTATAGAGATAGGGAGAGGAGAATTTTGGATAAGCAAAATGATAAAATTATATCTATAGATTCTGAAATTAAAAATATTCAAAACAAATTAAGCAACTTAAAAAACTCGTCATTGAATGACCTTATTATTGAGGCAGGTAATGAGGAAACTGAAAAATATTTTTCAAAGGCAATAAAAAATATTGCTGAAGGAGTGGTAGAGAATTCAAAAGATGAGTTTAAAGATGATATAGACAAGCAGAAAAGTATTGACTCTGTAATATCGAAGTTAACCCAAAATTATAATCTTCTTAAAGTATTAATTATAAATGGTTATTTAGATGAGAATTATTCTACGTATATATCTTTGTTTTATCCAGAATCAATAACTGAAAAGGATAATGATTTGAAGGTTAGAATTATTGGTAACAATGAGACGTTTTTCGATGAAAAAATTGACAGACCAAAAAACTTTATTGCAGAGATTGTCGTTGATAATTTTAAAAAAGAATCAATCTTAAATTTTTACATTCTCGATTATTTAATAAAAAATTATAGAAATAACAAAGTTGTAGAAAATAAATTTAATGAGTTCATAAAAACCATATCTAATACTAAAGATAAGTCAGTCGATTTTATAAATAGATATATAATATATTCAAGAGATGAAGGTAAAGATTATGTATTTATTGATAGTTTTTCTTCACAATGGGATGGCTTCTGGGAATTGATTTATATAAAAGATGAATTTAATTTAGAAGAGAAAAAAAGAATTTTTGATATTTTATTTAAAAATAGTAATGTACAGAAACTTAAATCTTTAAATAAAACTGAGAAGATTAAAAATTTCCTTGTTGATTATGAAGATTTTGTACTTAGGAATTTTAATAGTGAAGATAAAACTGAAGTTTTTAATAAGTTAAAATCATTAGGGATTATGTTTAATAAAATTGAATATAAGACTCATTTACATGATTGGATTTATCAAATTATGACTAATAACTTGTATCAAATTAACAAGTCTAATATATCTCTATTTCTAGAGAAATATGACGGAAACAAGATGGATAGTTCTACTTCAATAAGTCCCTCTTATAGCTTTATTAATAAATCTGATTGTACTTCGTTAAAAGAAAATATTGAAGAAAATATAAATGAGTATATTGAACGAGTTTTATTACATTTAGATGGTGGAAATGAAGAGGGAGAGTCAATTGAAAAATTACTCAATTCAGATAATGTCAAAGAAGAAAATAAATATCTTATAATTGAAAATTTGAATTTCAAATTGTTAAGTATTTCGAAAATTAATGATAACATGTACTGGGGTTCATTGATAATTCTGGAAAGAGTAGAAGCAAATTGGAAAAATGTTCTGTTATATTATAAAATGGGTGCTGGTATTGATGATGTATTGACTGATTTTTTAAACGATAGCTACAATGATTTAAAACTTCACTGTATTGATGAAACACTGAAGGATACTGATGATGAAATAAACTTGGAGCTAATTAATCGTTTCAATGTTGATTTAGTAAATAGTAAGATTTTAGATGTCACATTTAGTAATTTAGTTTCTGCTATGACTATGAATTTTGAAGAAGTTTCAATAATTGATAGAATTGATAGGATTTCGGCTCTTATAGAGCATAATATAATTGTACTTAATTCTTATAATTTAGCAACATTATCGGTAGAAAATATCCGTCTATTGTGTACTAAGAACGAACAAGCTTTATCTGAAATTTATTCTTCTTTAGAAATTCCAATAGAATCATGGGAAGAAATATTTAACTCTAATATAAGTGGTAATTTAAAAATTGATATTTTAAAATTTCTTACAGAACAAGAAATGTATGATTATAATGATATAAAATTTTTGGAGGTCATAATTGAGAATTTCAAAGCTACACACTTTCATATATCTTTAGAGTATTTTATTGAAAATGTATTATTGTCTGCGATTGAAATAAAGGAAAAAGTTTATCTTTTAAATTTGGAGAGAAATAATATTGACATTTTAAATATGAAAACATATTTAGAAAACTTGGGAGAACCATATTCCAAAATACTTCAGAAAGAAAAAATAGAAATTGAAAATTCTAACGAAAACGAAGTTTTAATGAGGAGTCTTAAAGATTTAGGATTTATAAAACGAACATATTTGAAGAATAACGATACTATAATAACAGTTAGTTTTTAATTCTCGTGATGGCTCTTAATTAACTTTTCATATTATTGATAAAATGTAAATTTTTTATTGATTATTGTGTGAAATTTCATCTGCATTATGTAATTGAAATCTCATTGACTATCAATTACTTAATATGTGAAATAAACCTTTGAAGTTATTACAAGACATTTACACTTAAATTAATCCCCCTAGTTTCAAAGGGGATTAATTTTTTTTTAAATGCTTTATAATACTTATGTGTCTTTCTAAATATATTTAAATTAGAATAAAGATAAATAGTATTTGGTTTTTTTATTTTCTTGTATTCTGTATGGACTTATGAGAGTGAAAGTTGCTAATAACTTTTCCAATTATACTTTGAAATAATACTCTATTAAACTTATCAAGACTTAATTTGGAAGTAGCTTTCTTTATTGTAATGATGACAGTATCCCATAATATTGAAAATCTTGATGTAATTCAAATATGATTTGTCACCTTGCATTTTATTTAGTTCTTTTAATTGACTAAAATAATCAGGGTTGAAATATTTATATGACACGTTGTGCTCATGTCTAATAATAATATTTCCAATAATCGTTTTTAAATTGACAGAATCTGGATGTACTAATTTAACGTCCAGTAAAAGTTAAGCATAAAACCTTAATTTTAACAATGAAATGAGAACGAAAATCTGCTATTATGTTGAGTGTGTTTTTTACTTATTAGACCTCAGTTTAAGAATACAAAAAGGATTTTAATTGCTTAATCAACTATACAAGATACAAGGTGCTTAGTAAATTAGGTATGCTGGTAATAACCCAGATGTATTTGATTGGAGACCAAGTTGAATCATCCAAAAACCAAGCACTTACAAAAACGTAAGTGCTTATTATTTATATCAATAAAATAAACAATACTTCAAAAAAAAAGAATCGCATTACAACGACCCTTTAATCAAATTTTCAAACCTTTCCATCATTTCATCCTTTTCCTTGAGCATTCTTTCGTACAGCGCAATTTTTTCTTCGTGATATTGAACAATCCTATCAATGGGATTGTTATTGAAAGTAGGGCTGTAATTAACTAAGCCCTGCGTATCATGAAATGTATTTGAAATAATAGTAATAGCCTGTTGCTCATCAAAATTCCGGAAAGCATCAACGGGAATGTTCATCACTTCAGCGATTTGCTCAAGCATTCGGTCATCGATGATGTCTCTTTGTTCAAGCAGTGATACTTTCTTTTGGTTCCAGTCATCGCCTAATTCAAGTGCAAGTGCTTCCTGCTTGATCCCCAGCATTTCTCTGAACCGTTTGAGGTTGCGTCCCTGATGTACTTTCTGTTCCATGTGTTTTATTTTATTGAGACCGCAGCCTCGGTGTTGAATTCCAAAAAGTAAAGTTAAAAAAAATATTCTGACAGCAGCTATGATCTGGAAGTGATATCATGCTGTATCTTCAATTGTCTTAAGAGATGATTGGATTATTTTTTAAGCTCAAGCAAGAACTAATGACCAAGATTGCTAAATAATCAGTGCGTCTACATGTGCAGGTAATTTTATATCCGGTTTTGTTGACTAGTCTGTCATCAAATGATGACTATTATATATATTAACTAGTATTTACCACCTTAGGAATATATCTAAACACTTTATTTATATGAAAACCGTATTCCGGTTTTAGAATTTTCTTGTAATTAGAATATCAAAAGATTTAATATAGATATTCTTAAAAAAATCCCACTACAAGTGAAAGTAAGTCTACAATATAATCTATTAAACACCTTATTACTAAGCGTAATTGAAATTAATAATTTTTCAAATAACTTTCACCTTCTCTTAAATACTCTAATCTTTTTCCTTCTTCCGTTTTAAAGAGAGTTTTTAAAGTTTTTGTGCTTGCAGGGTTTAAATGACAGGAAAAATGTAGATGAGGTCCATTAGTTTTTCCGGTATTACCGCTAAGCGCTATCAAATCACCCTTTTTAACTTTATCACCTATTTTGACTTTTGATCCTTTATATTTCAGATGAGAATATATTGCAACGGTCTGATCGGAATGTATTATACTTATGTAATTTGCATATTTCCTGCAATCATCAGTGGGACAACCTTTTTTATTGTCCTGAATCATTTCAATTATCATTCCATCTCTTACAGCCAGTATTTCTGTTCCTTCCGGCATATCAAAATCAATAGCATTTGTTCCTATGTGAGAATAATCACCATTATATCCCTGTGTTACTTTGTAAATTTCTCCTTTTTTATAAGGTAAATTATAACCGTAATTAATATTAGGTGAAGAAGAAAGCATTTTAAAATCAGGCATTATTGACTTGACTGTAAGATTGTTTTTAAATATATTTTTTATTGTAGAATATTTAGTTGTGTTAGAAAATACCTCCTCTTTTATTTCACATTTGTTAATCTTCCCAATGTTTTTTTTTACGGGACAAGCAAATATTTTATTACCTTCTGAAATATAAATTATACTGTCTTTTTCATCATAATCATAAACTTTAATTCTATTTTGGGAAAATATGAATATGCTCAAAAAAAGTAGCATAAAGGTGAAAGATTTATTCATCTGTAATATCGTTTATTGCTTAGGCTAAAATAATATTTTTTAGAGCTAAAAATAATTATAAAAAAAGAAGAGTAAAGATAATTTACTCTTCTATAGTTACAGTACTATTGTTTGATCAAAGTTATTGTTTTCCTGTAGGGAATAGTTGGTTGAAAATTAGATGGGCACTTTCCCTCTATTCCAATGTCATTTCCAGGCAATAAGGAGACCGTCATTATATTTGGAATATCGGGTTTTATAAATAAGTAAACATTTCCAAATTCATTACAATCCGTATTATTACCAGAGAAGTTCATAATGTATGCTTTTAGATTTGATTGGAAGTTATCACCTTCAAGATTAGTTTTTGAGTCATCCGTTTCATTAAAAGTGTCATAAATAATACTTCCATGAGTGTCTTTTACTCTAAGTCTTCCAACTAATCTATCCCATTTAAAGTTATTTTCCACACCAAAATTTAATTGTTTAATAAATTTAAATTCATAGGATTTTCCATTATAACTACCTGACCATGTGCCAACGAACTTATTAAGAGAGTTATTAATGTCTTTTAGATAAGTAGCATTTGGACATGTTTCAGGATGTTGTGAGCATTGTGACATTGTTTCTAATGAAACTGTTTGAGCTTTACAAGATGTATTAATTGTAAATACTAAAAAGCTTAAAATTAATATTATATTTTTCATTTTATTATGGGCAGTTGTTTTCATCTGCTGCTGTTTTGTCTGCGTTGAGTTTAATTTCTGTAGTCGTTCCATCGGAATTCATTCTGTATAAAGATATTCCTCTTAAAAACATTTTTTCATCTATAAATTTTAAAAAGCCCAGTTCTAATTTATTGTTAGTCTTATACTCTTTCATAAATCTAATATAAGAATTTCTTAAAGGAGTCCTTTCGGCATCAGTAAAGACCTGATAGTCATTTTTCAGGCTGCAAGGCTTGTTTCTTCGGTGCTCATTACCTTACTCAAACTCCATCAGATTATTTTTCGGTAGTATAAATCAATCACTGTTGTCAAGTATAAAAATCTTTCTTTGGTCTGAATATAAGTGATGTCAGAAACCCAAATTTGTGCAGGTTTCTCGGTAATAAATTCCCGTCCAACACATTTTCTACTATCAAATAATTGTGGTTAGAGTTTGTGGTTACTTTAAATTTCCTGCTTAATTTACTTCTCAGGCCAAGCTTTTTCATATATTTAGCAACAGTTATTCTGAAGATTTTATAGCCTAAAGAATTCAATTCAAAAGTAATCTTAGGACTTCCATAGCGTTTTTTGGATGAGAAATAAATCAAAGTTATCTGCTCTTTTGTTCTTTCCTTCAAAAGCAATTTCTTGCTAAAGGGTCTGCTTTTCCATTTAAAATAGCCGCTGGAACCTAATTTTAAAAGAATACACATCTTTTCAATCGGGAATATATTTTCATTATTTTGTATGAATTTATATTTCATCGACCACTCTTGGAAATACGAAGTATTCGTAAATACCTTAAAAAGAAATAAAAACTAATGAACATATGAAAATAGAGTTTCGAATGTGAACAAAGATATTGTGGATATTTTTGTGATAAGAAAAAATAATCTTAAGAAGGTCTATCTGGGTACTCTTTACACGATTGACATAATTAACGATATTTTCAGATCAGGGGATCTATTTGTAACAGAAAAAAATATGATAATTATTAGCGATCTGAATAGAAGTACAATTTATCAATCAATAGCTCAAATAATTGATGATGATTATTTAGAAAATATTTTATCTTATGAAAAGTACTCTGATTTATTTGAAAACAACGAGTTACGTTATGATTTACTGTAGCGTTTGAATTTTTTAAATACTCAATAATTTTATTTTTAAAAATCATTATTACAAATGTGTAAATACTGCGCAAATGTCAAAATGTGACCTCAATCACACCCAAAAAGTGATACGAATCCTTTTTTTTATGGTCATATAAGTTCAACTTTGTAGTATTAACTTATAAAATATTGATATGAACAAAAAAGTTTTATTCGTGCTTACGAGCCACGACGAATTGGGAAATACAGGTAAAAAAACGGGATTTTGGACTGAGGAATTGGCAGCCCCTTACTATGCATTGTCTGACAAAGGAGTTGAAGTAACACTTGCGTCTCCAAAAGGTGGTCTTCCTCCTATTGATCCTAAGAGTGAAGACCCGTCTGCCCAGACGGACGCTACAAAAAGAATGGACAGTGATTCAGCTTTACAGGATAAATTGAAAAATACCCATACACTTTCAGAAGTTAAAAGTGAAGATTTCGATGCTGTATTTTACCCGGGTGGACATGGTCTATTATGGGATCTTGCTGAAGATCAGGTCTCACAGCAGCTGATTGTTGACTTTTATAACAGTGACAAGCCTGTCGCATTTGTCTGCCACGCACCTGGAGTATTGAAAAATGTAAAAATAGATGGTGAGTACCTGGTAAAAGGTAAAAATGTTACAGGATTCACCAATACCGAGGAAGAGGCTGTGCAGCTGACTGATATTGTCCCTTTTCTGGTAGAAGATATGTTGAAAAAGAATGGGGGAGTCTACAGTAAGATCGAAGACTGGAGTCCTTATGCAATTGTTGACGGAAGATTGATCACCGGGCAAAACCCTGCTTCTTCTGAAAAAGTTGCTGAAGAATTGATTAAAATTCTATAAATGAAATACCGGTAAAGATTATTTTTATCATTAATAAAAATTCCCGGGGGCGTCACGTTCCGGGAATTTTTCTGTATCTACGTATATTTTTAAGAATCTTACACTTTCATAGATCCCTGCATAATCCAAAGTTACTTATTCTCACAAAGTAACAGACCCTCTGTTATGAAATCCACATAAGGTATCTTCAGACCTTCCCGCTCAGGGTCATTCAGCCAGATTTCCTCTACCTTACTGATAAGAGGATTGTCATGCGAGGCACCTTTTGCAGTGCCATTGAGTGCGTAGGTTTTGCCGTTACTTGCTGTGCAATAAACCTCAGAATAGCCTGAGCAATATACTTCAATCTCATCAACAGAAAAAGGCCATTTTTCAATATAGTTTAGTTTTGTGAATTTTAAAGTATTTCGTGTCGTATTGGTACAAGATAATACTAAAAGTGGCATTAAAAGAAAACACAGTTTTTTCATATTTCAACTAATTTTTCCTAAAGATAAGATTCAATACCGGTATATGATTATGGGTTTCCTTCATGTCTGAGCAGAAATAGTTTCCTGAAAATAATTTTAATAACGTCATGTTCTGTCGCCGTTCAAACCAACTTCTGATTTATTGATCAATAGATAGATAGATAGATAGATAGATAGATAGATAGATAGATAGAACTAAAATAAAAAATATTAAAACACGACGAGTTTTGACGCTTCCGGAAATTAATTTTGAAACCAGGAAAAAGATCGGGAAAACAAACTGGTAAAAAAGACAAATAATAATACGACAGGTTTTGTCGCTTCCAGGAATTAATTTTTGAAATAGAAAAAGCGACATAGTAAAAACAAAATTATTCTGAAAATATATAAAAACACGACGAGTTTTGACGCCTTCGGAAATTAATTTTGAAAACAGGAAAAAGAATCATGAAAACAAACTGCTGAAAAAAACAAATGATAATACGACAGGTTTTGTCGCTTCCAGAATTAATTTTGAAATAGAAAACGATATGTTAAAAGCAAAATTATTTTGAAAATATATTAAAACACGACGAGTTTTGACGCCTCCGGAAATTAATTTTGAAACCAGTAAAAAGAATCATGAAAACAGGGTGCTGAAAAAAACAAATAATAATACGACAGGTTTTGTCGCTTCAAGGAATTAATTTTGAAATAGAAAAAGGACACGTTACAAGCAAAATTATTCTGAAAATATTTTAAAACACGACGAGTTTTGACGCCTCCGGAAATTAATTTTGAAACCAGTAAAAAGAATCATGAAAACACAGTTCTGAAAAAAACAAATAATAATGCGATAGGTTTTGTCGCCTTCAGGAATTAATTTTTGAAATAGAAAAACGATATATTTAAAACAAAATTATTCTGAAAATATTTTAAAACACGACGAGTTTTGACGCCTCCGGAAATTTATTTTGAAACCAGTAAAAAGGTCATGAAAACAAACTGCTGAAAAACAAATGATAATACGACAGGTTTTGTCGCCTTCAGGAATTAATTTTTGAAATAGAAAAACGATATATTAAAAACAAAATTATTCTGAAAATATTTTAAAATACAACGAGTTTTGACGCCTCCGGAAATTAATTTTGAAACTAGGAAAGTGATCAGAAAAACAGACAGCTAAAAAAAAACAAATGATAATGCGACAGGTTTTGTCGCCTCCAGGAATTAATTTTGAAATAGAAAAACGATATATTAAAAACAAAATTATTCTGAAAATATTTTAAAATACGACGAGTTTTGACGCCTCCGGAAATTAATTTTGAAACCAGTAAAAAGAATCATTAAAACATGGTGCTGAAAAAAACAAATAATAATACGACAGGTTTTGTCGCTTCCAGGAATTAATTTTGAAATAGAAAAAGAGACACTTTAAAAACAAAATTATTCTGAAAATATTTTAAAACACGACAAGTTTTGACGCCTCCGGAAATTAATTTTGAAACCAGGAAAAAGGTCATGAAAACAAACTGCTGAAAAACAAATGATAATACGACAGGTTTTGTCGCCCTTTAAATTATCTTCGGAAAAGCAAAACAGAAAGGATACATCTGGATAACAGTCTTAGATCCGGTCATAAAACAATCTCATTAATTTCAATTTTCATCATAGTTCAGTATATAAAATACAGAACAGGATATTGATGACCCAAAATTTAAATATAAGTCTGCTAGCACTGCTCTATATTATTAACCAATTTTTTTAACCTTAAATTTTTAAATTATGTCAACATTAGTACAAGAATTAAACAGCTTAGATTTCAGCGTATACATCGGAGGTCCTTTACAGGCAGCTGTAAAAGCACAGCATGACGCTTCAATTTCTCAGGTAAACTTCATTAAGGAAGTAGGGTTTATACCTGCTGTAACAACAGGTGCAACACCCACACCAGCCCAATTGAGATATGTAGATTTCAATTATCGGAAATCGGTACCGAATCCCAATTTCAATCCTGATCAATCAGGTTCGCTACCTACGATGGATGCGGATGTTAATCTTAAAGTTCCCTTTCTTACGATGCTTACTATTCCTGCTTTGAGGATTGATGAGGTAACCATTGATTTCAATGCTAAATTAAATTCGGTAGAGACCAAAGCTGTTTCAAGCGAATTCGCAGGAAGCGCTTCGGTAAGCGGAAAGATCTGGAAAGTAAAATTCAATGCATCCGCATCTTACAAGAAAACAAACTCGAGTACCTCTACTACAGAGAAAACCTATACTCTTGGGGTACATGTGAGAGCTGTAAATGATGAGATGCCGGCAGGGCTTGCCAGAATTCTGGATATGCTGGAAGATGCAATAGGAAGTACAAATACTCCCGTTGTTTCTGCTCCCGCTCCTGCTCCTGCTCCTTAATTAATTTTTTTGAATGGCTGTTTCGGCAGCCATTCTTTTCAATCTTTTTATAAATTATTAAAATCTTTTTATCATGACAAAATTAAGTGAATACCTGGGAGGTCTTGTCACAGAGATCGCTTCTGCCAGAAAAATGGCAGATATACAGACTGTAGAAATAGCAAAAGAATATGCACAGGATGACCTTTTAAAACATTTTTCGATTCCCCGAATGAAAATAGGAACTGTAGATCTCACCGTGCCTTTTGCACAAGGAGGAAAATCTGTTCCCAAGATCTTCAGAGAATTTGCCTATGAAGAAATCATCAATGTAGCAAAGACAGATTATAATGCAGCAGACACAAAAAACGATCAGGAACTGCGGTCTTTTCTGATAGATCTTGAAGTAAATTATAATGATGTAATCAAAAAGATTCAATCGCAGAATATTACCCAAATTACGCAGTCGCACATGAAACTTTTTGATCCGATACCTCAATATGTAGTGGAGTTATGCGAAAGTTTAGACAATTTCAGCTGGAAAACGATCAAGCCGGATTTTCTTTTACAGAGCATCAAAACAAGAATTTTTAATGAAGCGAAAATATTGATTGAAAAGACGGGTGGAGATGAAATTATCGTTGAAGCAGGTAAACTGATGCTGCTGAATCCCAACTGTATCATTTTTGCAAAAATGAGTGTCAGTGAAGCCGGAATGGAATGGTCAAGATATGAAGATATCAACGGAAACCTTGTAGAAACCCTAATCCCTGAATAATTATGAAAAAATCTCAGTTTATATTGTTGAGCCGTTTAAAAGAAAAACTTCATGAATTTCCGGATCTTGTATCATCATTAGAAACAAAAGACCCGCATTTTATTGAGAAGATCCTGATCTGGCTGAAAGCTGTAGAAGATATTTTTTCCACCAATAACATTAGTGAAGTATCTGAAATGGCTGGTTTCAGAAGCAAGATCCTTACTGCAAAATTCAGTGACGACAGAGGAGCCAATATCAGGAAAAATCAGGTGAAAGCCGCTGCAGGAATTCTTTACGACATACAAAATACAGTACTGAATGTGTTGATGCCGTATGAGCAGAAAATGAATGAGTGCAAAGAAATCATCAGACAATTATTGGCTTTGGCAGTACAGAATGAAGGACTGAGGTACAGAAATGGAACAGACTTCGATGGCTTCGTACAAATTGTATGGCAGTATATTCTGTCTGACGCAAATCTGAAAGCAGGAGCAGTACGAATGAAATCCATGTTTTCGGAAATGGATATTACCATGTTAATCGCTGACGAAATTGATCTCGAAGATTTCTCATGATTCAAAAAAATAACTCAAAAGAATTGAGTTATTTTTTTTGCCTGATAACGGGATATTCGAGGAGAAATAGAAAATGTATTTGAGAAGATTATCCCTTAACCAGTATTTCAAACCTTGCCATCATTTCATCCTTCTCCTTTAACATTCTCTCGTACAGATCAATCTTTTCTTCATGAAGTTTTTTTATTTCATCTAATGGATGGATATGCTGAATGTTTACTGCATTGTTATTAACAGTATAATCGGCAAAATTACAGGATATATTGTTAATGGCTTTTTCCTCATCAAAATTCTGAAAAGCCTCTACAGGAATTTTCATGACTTCTGATATTTTCTTTTGATTCCACTCATTGCCTAAGTCCAGTGCCAAAGCTTCCTGCTTGATCCCCAGCATTTCTCTGAATCTTCTGATAGCTGCTGTAAACTTAAAACAAATATAAACTTACGGCAATTATTATAGGATTACAATTACAACACTCATTAACAAGTAAAAATTTATACTTGAATAGCATCTATAAATCTGAATAATACAATTCTAACCTGGATGTAATTAAAAAGAAATTTTAATTTTTTTTTAATTATCAAATTACTTTTTTTTAATCATCAAGCAATTATATTAGCTGAACTAAACAAAATGTAAACATTATGAAAAAAAGACTTTTACTTTTATGTGCATTAACAACATTAGGATTGACATCTTGCGGACAGGATGATGAAAATAGTCAACAAACTGAAACTAAAGAATATGCAAAAAATGATTTAACTGCAAGATTTAGAGAGTATGCAAAATCAAAATTAGACACTAAAAACACCTCAAGGATTGTGGGTTCTGTAGAGTATGATTTTGAGAATATATATTATAATAAGGAATCAAATGGTTATTTTCTCTTACAAAAGGGGTATGATATTAATTCAGATGATGAGCAAATGGTAGTTTTTTCAGGTATGGATGAAAAAGGGGAATTTACTGGTTTAGTTGAAATGGGATCAACTAAAATAAAAAATGGAAAATTCACAGTTAAGTATTATGATGCTGAACAGGTTTTAGCTTCTGTTGATTTTGATTATAAGAAAGATGAAAAGAGAGTCTATTTCTCTAATATTCAAAATGAGAGTTTAATGTCAAAAAGAAATTGTGGACAAGGAGCCGCAAGTTGTATACAGGATGCCTACTCAAATCACGGCTGGATGAGTGTAGCTCTTTGGGTGGAAACAGCCTGGTTGCCACAAACTGCTTTTGCTGTTGCCGGAGCTTGTGTAATCAAAAATTGTATAGTTCATTGATATGAGAAATTTATTTATTTATTATGTCATTATATTAATGCCACTGTTAGGATTGTTTTTCATTGATAATGCAAATTCAGGATATTTTGTGATTTATCTGTTTATTTATGTATTGGTTTACAGACCTATTGTCGACATTACAAGACTGAAAGAAAAAAATATTAATGCAGTTAACATAAAATCTTTAATACCATTTTATCTGCATATAAAATATTTTAAGGAATTATATTTTTAAGACATATTAAATATTGATAAAAAAAACAGGCTCTATAGCTTGTTTTTTTATAATTATAAATCACAATACAATAGTATTGATTAATAGGAAAGCTGCTGTAAACTTAAAACAAATATAAACTTACGGCAACATCGCATTGATCTTAAAACGGTAATTTTAAAGCTTAAAATTTCAGTTTTGACAAAGCCATACAGATTTTTCCATCTCTTATTTGTTCTTCTCTTCATCACCACATTTTCTCAGCAGAAACCTGTTGCAATCGCTTTTCTTGCCGATGTTCATTTTCAGGATCTGTACGGTGGCTTTTCAGATCATCCGTTTACCGGGATAGAAAATCCCAAAACCGGAAAAAAAACACTGCTCAGAACAATGGATGCCCAGCTTCATTCCACCAGGATTTTTAATGAGAATTATTTTGCGTTTTTAGCAGCTCTGGATGATGTTGCGGAGCGTGGAATCAAAATAGTTGCTCTTCCGGGAGATTACACGGATGACGGACAGGCGTATAATTTGCGGGGATTGAAAAAGATTTTAGATGAATATCAGAATAAATACGGAATGAGGTTCTTTATCACCACGGGAAACCATGATCCGGTTAGTCCGTTCTTAAAAGACGGCGGGAAATCTGATTTTTTAGGAGAAAATGGAGATCCGGTCAATGTTTTCAGCAGGGAAGATTTAGTCAGAAATAATCATCAGGAAACGGTCATTACCAAAGATATTGCACTCTCGGGTTATCTCGAAATTATGGATTATCTGAAAGATTTCGGGTTTTGCCCTTCTGAAAAAGATATATTCTGGCAGACCCCTTTTGATCGGGATCCCTATGATAATTACAGTTTCAGAAATGCTTTGAAAAGTTCTGCTTACTCCAGGCGGATGTATGAGGTCAGTTCCGGATTTACAGTTCCGGACCTGAGTTATGTAGTCGAACCTGTCGCGGGAATCTGGCTATTAGCCATTGACGGGAACACCTATATTCCAAAAAACCTGCATGGAAACCCTGCAGATCCGGATAATTTTCAAGGTGCTTCTGTCGGATACAATCATGTGCTTTCAAATAAAAAGCATCTGATTGACTGGGTGAAAAAGATCTCTAAAGAAGCTGAAAAACATCATAAAGTGCTGATTGCTTTTACCCATTATCCGATGGCTGATTACAACGACGGCGCTTCTGAGGATCTTAAAAATCTATTAGGTGAACATCAGTGGCAGCTTGACAGGGTACCTGCCGATCAAGTGGCTGAGGCCTTTGCTGATGCAGGGTTACGATTGCATTTTGCAGGTCACATGCACATCAACGACACAGGAATCAAAAAATTTAAAGATGGAAAGATGCTGGTCAATATTCAGGTGCCTTCACTGGCTGCCTATCTTCCCGGATATAAAATCCTGACCGTTCATTCACAGGATCAGTATGACGTAGAAACGGTTTCGGTTAAAAATGTTCCCCGGTTCGATGAACTGTTTCCCCTGTACCGGAAAGAATATGAAGCTTTGAAAAACGGAAATAATAAAGACCTCTGGAATAAAGATATTCTACAGACAAAAACATATCATGATTTTACTCTATTTCATTTAAAAGAACTCGTGAGGCTGAGATTTGTTCCTTCGGAATGGCCTGCAGATTTTATTGAAAAAGCAGGAAAACTATCCGGCGAAGACCTGCTTTTTCTGAGTGCAAAAAATAAGAAATCCGCAGTTAAAAATTCAGAAAAATTCAGAAATTGGAATTTTGAAGATGCTTTACTTAATCTTTATCAGTTACAGTCCGCAGATGAGTTGGCCAAAGAAGATATTCCGAAAGAGAGGCTTTTACAATTTGATTTTCTGAATACTGATTTTCAAAAACTAAAGACGGATGATCATTTTCTGATTCAACTGAAGATGTTTTTTAAGATTTTGAATAAGCTGTCTACAGGAGATCCTACGGGGCATTTTAGAATTGATTTTAAGAAAGGAAATCTGTCTGTCATCAATTGATTGCTCCAATTATGAATACAGAAATTAATTTTCAAACAGTTCTTCTACATTGTAAAGTACTTCACAATCGCAGAATCCTCCATTTTTTCTGAGCCAGCTTTCTATTTCAGGGATGTTCTTTATATGATTTGTGACTAAAAATTCTTTTGTGATTTTCAGCGTATCATCGCATCCGTTTTCCCCAATTTCTGTATCTAAAAAATCAAAAAGATTTTGAAATTCTTCTCGGGAAACAGGCAGGCTTTTTTCAAATAAAATTGCATCTTTTTCTCTTAATTCTTTGTTTATCTGTTTTCGTCTTTCGACTTCTTTTCTGTCAGGCATTTGGTATAATAGATTTGTAAAATGATGGCTACATTATATTTTAAATATTTTTAGTTTCCGTAATTTTAAGATCATGCCAATCATATCCACAATATCTGCATTGTTTTGCAAAAGGTGTTCTGGCAAGTTTACGGCATTTTTCGCATCTGTTTAAAAAGATTTTATCTGAAGAATCCTGCATCATTCTTTGAGCAGTAATTAATTCAAATTTTTCGTACCCATCTTTTAGAAATTGTTTCACTTCAGGTGTATCATTGATCCATCCTCTTTCAACCATTGTTTTTCTCATTTTTGAGTCTTCTTCAGTTTTTTGAGTATAGATATGATATTTTAAAGCTAACATCTCATCATCTGTCATCAAGTTACTGAAGTAATCGATAATATACCTTACGGTCTCTTTATCCATGCTGAATTTTTACTTTTGAAATTTAGATTAACTCTATGAACAATAATTGAAAACTCACAAATTAATTCGGATCATACCAACACAATCCGTCCTTCGTTTTCTGATAATAAATCTTTCCGGATCAGCTCGTTAATTGCGTATTGCACTACGCTGTCAATCTGTGTACCTACTTTCATAAAACCGAATAATCTTGAGGTTACTCTGATTAATTCATCCTTGTTCACACTTAGATTGGAAGACATGATTTCCATAATTGCAACCGAAATTTCTTCGGCTGCAATATCTTCTATAGTTCTTTTTTCAAGATCATTATTACGATAAGTAGAAAGGTTTTCCGGTCTTACCGTTTCAGACCAGTAGAATTTCTGATATGTTTCTGTCACCGTCAAATTCGGAACCGACTGTATGATCTCATCCAGATAACTGCTCAGTTTTGCACCGGTTCTCAAAATATTCCAGAGTTTCAGAATCTTCCTGAACAGCATTGTCTGGCTGATCGGAGCCTCTGTATCAATGATTTAAATGATCTGGCTGCGAATAAGACTTTTGTTTTCCGGAGCGTAAACAGTGTCAGAATTTGCATCAGGAACTGGCGAAATTTCTGCTGCTCTGTATGGCTGGCTTGAAGGTCTTGCTTCTTCATGGATTATTTCACTCAGGCTGTTTTGTTGTGACTGTTCGGCTTGTTTATTTTCCTCTTCTTTGCTTTTTTCTTCATTTTTAATCTTTTCAAGCAGTGTTTTGATCTCAATAATAATATTCTCTTTGTTTTTGATCCAGTCCAGCGTCCATATTCTGAAAATATTCCATCCGAGTCCTTTAAGGACATTCGGAGCCAGCAGCTCACGATCGTTGGTGGTACTGATGTTAAAATAATTTTCACTGTCTACCAGAATTGCAAGAAGGTATTCGTTCTTATTTTCAGGATCAATAATTCCGATGTCAATTTTATAATCTGATGTTCCGATATTGGTTTTTACCTCCAGACCATGCTTTTCCAGAAGACGGGCAATGGCGTTGACGATCGATTTCTCATCTCTCCTCTGAACGGCTGTATTCTGAAGAACCAGACCTTTTTCAGAAAAATGAAGGAAATTTTTTAAACCTTTCACCCCTTCGGCATTCGTCCGGTTAAGATCGATCTGATCACCTGTTAAGGATGAAAAAACCTTCATTTCATACCGGGCTCTCGTCACGGCAACATTCAGTCGGCGCCAGCCTCCGTCACGGTTCAGTGGTCCGAAGTTCATAGATACTTTTCCTTCTTCATCCGGTCCGTAACCCACAGAAAACAAAATAACATCTCTTTCGTCTCCCTGTACATTTTCTAGATTTTTAATAAAAATAGGTTCTGCGCTGTTCAATGAAAATTCTTCTAATGCCGGATTTTCCAGAAATAACTTCTGCAGAAGGTCTTCAATCAGATTCTGCTGAGTCTGGCTGAAGGTAACCACTCCGATTGATTTTTTATTTTTGGTCAGGAAATGATCTTTAATATAACCGATAATCGCCTGGGCTTCGTTGACATTAGTTCTTGTTTTTCCCTTATCGTAAAACCCATCAACGTATTCAAAGGTGACCTTTCGGTTGAGGTCATCCGGGGAAGGGAAGGTGAGTAATTTATTGTCATAAAAATGGGCATTGCTGAAGGATATCAGGCTTTCATGCTTACTCCGGTAATGTCTTAAGAGATAATTGGATGGAATGGAAAGTGCCAGGCAGTCGTCCAGAATACTTTCAAGGTCTTCCAGTTCCACATTGTCCTCATCTGTTTTTGAAGATGAGAAGAAGCTTGTTGGAGGCATCTGCTTGGGATCTCCGACGATGATGGCTTGCCTGGCTCTTGCCAAAGCACTGATTGCTTCTGAAGTGGGCAGCTGTGAAGCTTCATCAAAAATCACGATATCAAAATGTTCCTGATTCACATCAAAATACTGCGCTACTGAAATAGGGCTCATCAGCATACACGGTTTTAGTCTCGGGATCAATCCGGGAATCAGGTCAAAAAGTTTTCTGATCGATAACCCCCGGCCTTTATTTCGAATTGCCTTCTGTAAAATTCCAATCTCGGAACTCTGAGCGGCTTCCTGCACAAAATTTGGAATTTTTCCGCTCAGCTTTACAATCAGTTGATCTTTGGTAAGCAGCGTAAATTCTTTATGAAGATTCCTATACTGCTGAATCTGAGATTCATAAACATCCGCATCAAAACTGTTAAGGGTCTGGAATTTATAAATGGTTTTAATAAATAAATTCAGATGCACTATCTTCTCAAATTCCGTCTCAATGATATCAGTGTCCAGTAATTTTTGCTCTAAAAATCGGATAAACCAGGTAAGTCCCAGATCTTCTGCCTCATCTTTCAACACATTATAATTAACCCAATGGTCAAGCTTATCAATATGCTCAATGATTTTTTCAAGCTCCCCGCGCTGCGGAATTTCATCAACATACTTTAACAGATGAATTCTGCTTTCCTGAAAAGCTTTAATTTCACTAATGAACTCAGGTAACTGCTGTTGAATTTCATGTTGATGCAGAAACGTTTTCAGCCAGATCTGAAAATTCTGTGTTCCGGTTTTATAACCCAGGTCTTTTGCGATCTGCAACGTATTGAAGTCTTTTTCGATTTCAGGAATATCATACAGGTTTCCTTTGAAGTAGGGAGTGGAAGCATTGATGATCGTATCAAAATTCTTGTTGGAAAGCTGATTTTTAATTTGCTTGTGTTCTTCCAGTCGTGCGAAAAGCTCATCAACCTGAGCGTCAGAGTCAATTTTTGATTTGCTGTAACCGTTCAGCTGTTGTTTTACTTTTCTTTTCTTCAGCCATTTAGGAATAAACCAGGTGTGTTTTGCCTGGCTCCACATGGTATGCAGTGACTGGGCAGCAGGATCAAAGATCCCTGAATGAAACTGGTGGCTGATCTGGCTTTCAATTTTCTGTAGCAGATCCTGCTGGGTCAGCCAGTTTTTAAACAGGTTCGACTGGGTTTCGTTAAAACAGATTTCAACTAAATGGGCTTTAACCGAATTGCTGTATAAAAAGTCAAGTAAATCAGTCAGTGCCTGATCATCAGAGTTCTGAAGCTGCAGATTTTCCTTTACCTGCGAAGCTGAATTTTCTTTTTCAATGTAAGTATGGACCGCATTGAGTATTACGTTTTTATTTTCATACTGATGGCTGGCAATGGTTATTGGGTGCAGAGGATGATCAGCAGGCTGTCCGGTTTTCTGAACGATCGATGCAAAAGGAATCAGCCAGTCTTTCCAGCGGTTCCAGGTTGATACTTCTGTATTTTCCAGTTCCGCATCCGTCATCAGCCGATCATCTGCTTTGACCTGGTGGGTTTCCAGGTAGGAAATGGTATCAAAAAGACTCCAGCCAACCTTAAATTTTCTGTGAAGCTGATTGATATATTTCCCCAGTTCAAGTTTACGGTCATCCAGACGTTTTGCCTCCTCTCCAAAGTTTTTATTTGTCTGAAATCTAGAGGATTCGAGAGTTCTTTCAAACTGTTTCAGGACATCAGATTTTTTAGATTTATTCGAGTGGAGCTCCAGGCAGAATGCTCCCAGTCCGATATTTTCCAACCTGCTGTGAACAACATCGAGAGCTGCTTTTTTGGCGGCTACAAACAGTACTTTTTTATCATTGGCCAAAGCGTCTGCAATGATATTGGTAATGGTCTGTGATTTTCCTGTTCCCGGCGGACCGTGAAGGATGAACGTTTTATTCTGATGTGCGTTTTTTACTGCATTGAGCTGTGAATTATCAGTGGAGATTGGAAGCATGAGCTCAGAAGCTGACATGTTTTCTAAACTTTCAGCATCCAGATCAACCTGATCCGGCGTTTCACTGAGTTTTCCGTCAATCAGACTCTTTACGATCGGACTTTTCTGAATTTCTTCAGCATATTTTGAGAGGTCCTGCCACAGAATCAGTTTATTGAAGGAAAAAGTTCCGAGAACCATCTGTTCCAGAACATCCCATCCTTCAAGATTCATCACTGCATTCCGGATGATGGCCATAACTTTTGATACATCAAGACCAAATTCGTCAGTCGGTAACGTTTCAAGGCTGTTGAGATTTAATTTGAATTCCTGTTTCAGATATTCCAGAAGGGTGATATTAATCATTGTCTCCTCCTCACGGCTTCGGAGCATAAATTTGGAATTCACTGATCTTCTCGAAAGTTCTACAGGAATCAGAAGGATCGGTGCAAATCTGGGAACTTCTTTATTTTTAGGTTCGTACCATTTTAACAGTCCGATGCTCAGATATAATGTGCTTTTCCCATTTTCCTCTTCAGCCAGTTTTGAATTTCTGTACAGGTTGGTGAGAATGGTGTCCAGATCATCCTGATGATAGTAGGTAAGGATTTTATTGTATTTAAACTCATCGTCCGCCAACTGGAAGAGTGGCTGCGAAGGATGAAGGGGTTCATGATACAGATTGTATTTTCTCAGGACCGGCTGATTGCTGTTCGGATGAATCGTAAAAGCTTTTCCTTCTGCCAGAGAATCTTCCAGCAGATTCACTTTGTAATCCACCAGTTGGAGCATACTTTTGGTAAACCTCAGGTTGAGAAGATTATTCCGAAGTGACAGATCCAGCAGCTTTCTTTCCCAGACTTTCTGTTTGGTAAGCTGAGAAGTGTCCGTCAGATCGAGATCACTGTATAACGTTCCCATGTCAAAATCATGATCCCAATCATTGCTGTCAGTTAATGACTTCACTTCAGGATCTTCACCGGATACAGATTCTGTTTTTAATAGAGGAAGTGGAGAGATACCGTTGGATCTTGCATTTTTTATATCGATGGATAAGATGAAATTATCAGCATCCATGATCTGAGTTTCTGCACTTTCCATTGCCTGTCTGAATCTGAGATTACTTCCTTTGCAGAGATTGGCAGATTCTATTAAAGCAATATCTCTGATTCCGCTGGCAATCCTTTTTGAGATAGCGCTCCTGTCAAAATTGACCATGGCATCAAACCTCTCGTCATCGAGCCACACCCCTGTGAATGCGTGCCCTTTTGTAATGACCAGAATAGGGTTGAGACTGATGGCTTCCAGGCACGCTATAAATAAAAGCGAAATATCAATGCCGTTCCCGAATTTTGTCTCTGCTACCTGATCGAGCAGACGGATTCTCTGTCCGTTTTCTTCGAAACTGTGTGGCATTGAACTGTAAATCAGTTCTAAATTCTGAATCGCTTTATAAATAGCAGAAACCATCTCAAGAACACGCTTTCTGTCATTTGCCTGGTAACCTTCAAAAGAAGGATTCATGTCTTTTTGTTCAAGAAGCTTGATGGCATCTGATTTAATTTTGTAAATCAGTGCATGGTTGGGAATAACATACGATGCCAGCAGTTGGGGAAGTGTCTGCAAACCTCCAAAATAGTCTACAGGAAGCACTTCAACAGAAAAGTTTTTCCGGAAAACTGTTTCTTTATTCTGTAAAACCTCTACGGTAATCGTATCTATATCTTTTTCAGAAAGACTCTTGAGTAAAACATTGTCAAAAACGAAATTGAAAAGCGATATTTTGTACAGCGAATCTTTTTTCAGCTGGTCGATGTAGATATTGTAAATTTCAAAAATTCCTAGTGATGACGAGATCTGAAGGTTTAGATTTTCAAGATCTTCACTGACTTCATTGAAAGAAATCTGTTGAAGGAAATTATATCGGTTTAAAACGAAAGTATAATTGACGTAGGGGGTGTGCTTTACCTGAAGTTCGAAAGGAATGTTTTGATTCATATTATTTTTGTGATATTTGTGTTTTTGAATCATGCAATTTAAAAATAAAACAGTCAATATCAAAAAATAGAAATGACTGGAGTTGGAGTACTTAATAAATTGAACATTTAAATATAAAATAGAATGTGAACTTACTTGATGAATCCTAAATAATAAAGCCTCAGCGATCAGCGCATAATCTTTCTGATGAAAGCATCTCAGCCCCGATTATTCAAGCTTTTCCGATCTGTTTCATGAAATTTTTTAGTTCATCGGCTTTCTGGGTTCCGACCAACAGTTTCTTTTCATTTTTAAAAACAAGCTGCAGCCCCAAATCTCCTGAAACAGAATACGCTTTTCCTTTTCCGAACGTTCCCAACCGCAATCCCCATCCACCATAATCCATCATCGGAGAATATTCTCTGATGTACGCTTTCTGAATATTTTTCCACGGGAAATATTTAAACTGAAAATGGAATGGGAAAAGCCGAACCCTGATTCCCAAAACATCGATTTTAGTTTCTAATTTAATAATAAAAAATAAAAATAAAATTAAAGTGGGAACGGCTGTCGAGCTGATCAATTCCGGTTTTGAGAAAAAAGCTTCATTTTCTAGGGCGTTGTATACGGAAAACCCAAGGATTAAAGTAATAACCATCCAGAGCCACCATTGTCTGAAGCGTTGTATTTCGTAGAATTGAGGATGCTCTTTCATGCACATTTATTTGAATATAAAAATATAAATTTTAAATGAATTTAAAATTTTGGAATGTTCTTTTGCATCGATGCAAAAGAACCAAAAGATCAGGTCCCAAAACTTTTATGCTACAAATTGATCCTGTGGTGAAAAGTTTAAAACTTGCGCGTATTCTATCTCGGTATTGTCATTCACTTTATCCGCCTGGATTCGGATAGTAAACTTTCTTTCGGGTCTTATCTTTCAATTTGCTTAACGCTAAAAGTTTAAAGGTATTTATGCTATGCTGATTTTGTTTAGATAGGTTTAAAACTATTTAAATCCTAAAAAATCATTTTAAGAAACATTTAAGGTTTAAAATCCATAAAATATTCAGAATATTTCTACTTTTGAGAAAACAACATTTTATGTTCGGACAAAAAACAGATAAACTTGCTTTAAGTTGTGCAATCGTTTGCATAGCGACGAACTTTGCCCATGCACAGACTTCTGTTCAGGTAAAAAATACACAGGATTTTGCGAGAAATGAAGTCGTTTCTTTGTCAGTAGGTCAGTTGAAAACCTTTTTAAGGAAAAGTAAAGCTGAAGATTTAAGAATAAAGGATTCCCGGAATCAATATCTTCCCGTACAGTGGATCGATAATGACGGTGACGGAAAAAATGATGAGGTTCTTTTTCAGGCAATAGTAGGTGCGAAGAAAACGAATTCTTATGCTATCGTAGCCGATTCTCAAATACCGGTTCCTGAAAGTGAACTGATCACCTATTCAAGACTCGTTCCGGAAAGAGCCGATGATTATACCTGGGAAAATGATAAAACAGCATTTAGGGTATATGGCCCGAAGGGGCAGGCTGAGGCTTTGGCAAAAGTAAAGGGGAGTACACTTTCCAGCGGTGTGGATATTTGGTTTAAACGAACCGAAAAATCTGTGATTAACGAGTGGTACAAAGGCTATCTGACGGATCCCATGTATTATCACAAAGACACGAGAGGTGAGGGATATGACCCATACCACGTGGGAGACAGCCGAGGAACAGGCGGAATCGGAATATGGAAAGACAGGAAACTGCAGGTTTCCCAAAACTTTGTAACTTCCAAAACCATTGCAGAAGGCCCTTTAAGAACCGTTTTTGAACTGACCTATGCACCCTGGAGCGAATTTGGAGTGAAAGAAACTAAGAGAATTTCCCTCGATCTGGGTTCTAATTTTTCTAAGTTTGAATCGACTTTTGAAACAGAAAAATCTGTTCCGAACTATACCATCGGAATTACCCTTCATAAAAACGAAGGGGAGACCAAGCTCAATGATCAAATGGGATATTATCTGTACTGGGAAAAAATTGATGATGCATTCGTAGGGGAAGGGATTGTAACAGATCCGAAAATGATTGAGGAATCCATCGCTTTTACATCTGAAATTCCTGATCAGAGTAACCTGCTGGTTGTAACAAAGCCCCGGAATAAACTGATTTATTATGCAGGATTTGCCTGGCAGAAAAGCGGACAGATAAAAACACAGAATGATTGGGAAGATCTTTTAAGAAAACAGGCGCAAATAGTTGCTAACCCTCTAAAAATTACCATTAAATAAAATTAAAAATGACTCATTTAAAACTGACAATAGCTTCGTTCTTTTTGTTTACCACCGTAATTTCTGCACAGGTAAAAGATACCTTAGCTGAAAAAATGATGGTTTACCAGCTTCCAAACGGAGGTTGGGGAAAACATACAAGCGATAAAAAAAATGTTGATTACGCGTTAAAAATTGATCCTGAACTTTTAAAAATAATAAAAGCAGCTGACAACGATTTAGCAACCATCGATAACAATGCGACTTCCAGGGAAATTAATGGTCTGATCAAAGCATATCAAACCACTAAAAATCCTGATTACCTGAAATCAGCTGAAAAAGGAATTGGGTATATACTCTCGATGCAGTATGAAAACGGAGGTTTCCCACAATATTATCCCAATACCTCAATTTACAGGAAGCAGGTTACGTATAACGATAATGCCATGATCAATGTTTTAACAATTCTCTACAATATTGCTGAAGGTAAGGAAGGTTTTGATGCAGTAAATCCCCGATTAAAAGAAAAATCTAAAACGGCTTTACAAAAAGGAATTGCATGCATCCTGAAAACACAGGTACTGCAAAAAGGAAAGCTGTCGATATGGGCAGATCAGTATAATGAAATAACACTGCAGCCTGAAAAAGCCAGAGCTTTTGAGCCCATGTCGTTAGCCAGCGGGGAATCGGTCAATATAGTAAAATTCCTGATGCAGCAGCCGTTAACCCCGGAGATTGAAAAATCAGTAAAATCAGCTGTTCGTTGGTTCAGAGAAAGTAAAATTGATGGTTATGCTTACGAAGTGAATAAGAAAGGGGGAAAAGTAGTCCGTGTTCTGTCCAAAAAAGAAGGATCTTCAGTCTGGGCAAGATTTTATGACATCCCTACCAACAGGCCTGTTTTCGGAGATCGTGACGGAAGCGTAAAATATAATTATGAAGACGTTTCTGAAGAGCGCAGAATGGGGTACAGCTGGTATAATGAAGCGGGAACCAAGCTGATCGAAAACGAATATGCAAAGTGGTTGAAACGGAATAAGATTGCTGAATAAAAAATAAAGCCTGATGTAGTAAGATACATCAGGCTTTTTCATTTAAAAAAATTATTTAGAAGCTTTCACAGATATTTCCCGATAAAGTTGCTCCTGCATTGGCTGTTACATCTGCTTTTACATCATTGACAGCAAGTTTTACGATGGAGTAGGAAGGGGTAAATGCTGTTCCGCTTCCTGCCGTGTTTCCGGTTACGTTGATAAAACTGTTTCCGGTCTGCGTAACGGCTGTAAACCCGCTCATCAGGTTGATCGGTTCTTTCACATTTTCAAATACATTTCTTTCCACAAGAATATTTGCCTGTACTCCGGCTGCAATACATTTATTGCTTACAGGGCTGTTGAAGTAGCTGTTCAGGATATGGATTTTGCCAAACCTCACCCGTGGCATACGTTCTCTGCATCCCGGTGCCCACCAGCATCGTACAAAAGTTACATTGAGTTTCCCTGCGTCAGCTGTTGCCCCATCGCTGGATCCGATCAGGTTAGAAAATCTGTGATCATCAGTCCCGCCGGAACCTCCTGCTTTCGGAGCTTTTAAATAATGGAATTTTGTATACGAAACGGTAACATAATCGGATTTGTTTTTAATATCGAAATTGCCGTCTACACCATCTCTGAATTCACAGTGATCGATCCATACATTTCGACAGTCATCCAGGATTGCATTGTCCCACCCATCGGTATCGTAAGCTCCGGGACCCTCAAAAATAAGGTTTCTCACAACAATATTGTTGCATCTTTTGATGTTGATAATCCCTGAACCGTCTTTTGTCTGGTTGGTCGATACCAGTTTTGCACCACTGGTCCCATAAATTGTCTTTCCGGTCTGATCCTGAAGAGAGAGACGGGTAGTGATGGTAATGGTTCCCGTAATTTTAATGACTTTTACAGCACTGTTTTCAATAGCTGATTTTAACTGAGCATACGTAGTGACAGTGGTTTCAGCAGCGGTTCCGCCTCCTGTGGTTCCCCCGTTTTGTGAAGCCCATCCGGGAGCAACACAGTTTGCTAAAGGAACGACTGTTTTTGCCAATGATGAATTTTCAATACTGCTGGGAGTGAGATTTTCAGAAAGTTCACTTTTGAGGTCATCATGTCCACATCCTGTGAAGACTAAAGCAGTGCTGAGAGCAACTATAGACATAGCTGCTGTGAAATTAATTTTCATAGTTAATAAGATTTTGTTGTTTAGTTTTGTAAAATTATAAATATTTGTTAAAACAGCAAATATTTTAATTAAAAATTGTAATTAAAAGCTATTTGTTGAATATTAATTTGATACAACCGATTGCGCATTAATTATAAGATAATTTATTTAAAGGTATGTGTGCTGTTTTTTTGGGTTGTAAAATCAAAAATAAGAGTATGGTGGGTGGGAGTGATTTTCAGATCTGCTTTTTCTGAAATTACTGGTTTTTTGATGCGGTTGACCTGATAGTATTCATTTGGATTTTCTCCTGATGCAGGAGTAAGGATAGTTTTAGATTGTAATTTAGTATTACCGGCAATCCGGATTCTTGCATTTCCCCCTAAAAGTGACTTAACCGTCAGTCTGGTCAGCTTAGAATTTTTCCACTCAATATCCACTTCAAAGCCACCTCGTGCTTTCAGACCTTTAACAGATCCATTCGGTAAAGCATCAGGCAGTGCCGGTAAAATATACATATAACCGTCATAGCTCTGCAGTAACATCTCTGCAATACCAGAAGTACATCCGAAGTTTCCGTCAATCTGAAACGGGGGATGTGCATCCAGAAGGTTAGGATAAGTACCTCCGGACTGACCTTTCATTTCCAGTGGTGCAGGAGTTAACTGATCTGAAATGAGTTTAAATGCCCTGTTTCCATCCAGTAATCTTGCCCACCAGTTTACTTTCCAGCCCATTGACCAGCCGGTTGATTTGTCGCCACGGTAAATCATCGAATTTTTTGTCGCTTCTGCCAGTTCAGGATTTCTTAAAGGGGAGATCTGTCCGGAAGGAAAAAGTCCGTAAAGATGGGAAATATGCCTGTGCTGATCATCGGTTTTGTCCATATCCGTCATCCATTCCTGCAATTGAGCATGTTGCCCGATCTGCATCGGTGGAAGTTTAGACAGAGCCAGCTTCACTTCATCAGAAAGAATTTTATCCTGATCTAAAGTTTCAGAAGCGTTGATGAAGTTATTAAACACATCAAAAACCAATTGATTATCCATCGTTGTTCCTTCGGTGATGCTGACATTTTTAAAGTATTTGTTTTCCGGTGACATTGATGGGGAAACGACAAGATATTTTTCTGAAGAATCCTTTTGCAGAACATCTAAATAGAATAGGGCACAACCTTTTAAAACCTCGTAATTTCTCTTTAAGAATTCTTTGTCCCCGGTGTACAGATAATGATTCCAAATATGTTGGGTCAGCCAGGCTCCCCCCATTGGCCACATGCCATAGAAACCACCGTCAACAACACCGGTAATTCTCCAAAGATCCGTATTGTGATGCATATTCCAGCCTCTTGCATGGTACATTTCGCTTGCAGATTCCTTTCCGGTCACCGATAAATCCTGAATCATATCAAACAGAGGCTCATGCATTTCGCTGAGGTTCGTATTTTCTGCAGGCCAGTAATTCATCTCCGTATTGATGTTGACGGTATATTTGCTGTCCCATGCCGGATTCAGCTGATAATTCCAGATTCCCTGTAAGTTGGCGGGTTGAGTCCCCTGTTGCGATGAGGATATCAATAAATAACGTCCAAACTGAAAATACAGTGCCACCAGATCTGGATCTTGAGTAGTTCCGAATTCTTTAATTCGGATGTCTGTGGTCTTTTTTGCCTGTCCGGTTGTTCCCAGATCTAAGGTGACCCGCTTAAAATATTTCCGGTATTTCTCAACATGAGCTTTCAGTCCATCATCATATTTTTTATGCAGGGCTGATTTAATATATTCCGCAACTCTTGCATTAGGATTACCTGAAAGATCATTGTACTTTTTAAAATTGGTTGCAATAGAAACGAAGATGACGACCTCATCAGCCCCGGAAATAATTAACTGGTCTTTTGTTGAAGTTAGTTTTCCGCCTTTTAAAACCGGAACAGCAATCATTTTAAAATTAATTTTCCCGGTTTTGTTATCTACTGAACCACCTGTCCCTTTAATAACCAATTGGTTTTTTTCAATGAAAATTGATTTTTGAAGATGTGGGGTAGAAGCATTGATCTTAAAATATAAACTTCCCTTTTTTCCGGAAGATAATTTGATCATCACGACGTTATCTGCAAAAGAAGAAAAGATTTCACGCTTGAAAGTGACTCCGTTCACTTCATAAGAAACTGTGGTGACTGCCTTTTCAATATCTAATGTCCGACTGTAATGGGAAAAATTCTCATGACCTCTAAAATCTAAAAACAGATCGCCCATCGTCTGATAGGGCATTCCGTAATTCAGATTTTGAGGAGCCTGTCTGGGATAGGTCTTATTGGTTACCTCCTGAGCTTTTTCAAACTGGCGTTCATTGATCAGTTTTCTAACTTTCTGAATATTGTCAAATGTGTTTTTCGGGACATTGTTTCCCGGCTCGCCTGCCCAGATGGTTTCTTCGTTCAGCTGAAGGTGTTCCTGAGCTGCTCCACCATAGACCATTGCACCGAGTCTCCCGTTTCCGATGGGTAAAGCTTCGTTCCAGTTTTCTGCAGGTTGGTTATAAATTAATTTTAAATTTTTTTGTGCTAAACCTGAAATAGAAATCAATGTTCCGCAGGCCAGTAAAAAGATTTTATGTTGAATGAGTTTTAGCATTTTATTAATTTTTTTTGATGATTTGATTGGATGTTTTTTAACGCAAAGATTTTGTTAGATCTGTATTATTTTAAGGGGCTAAGGATAATCAATAAATTGATTTTAAGCTGATGTATATTTTAATATAAATATTTTAGTCGCAAAGATTTTGTTTGATATGTATTATTTTAAGAGGCAAAGGATCATCAATAAATTGATTTTAAGCTGATGGATATTTCAATGTAAATGTTTAGTCGCAAAGATTTTGTCTGGTATGTATTATTTTAAGGGGCAAAGGATAATCAATAAATTGATTTTAAGCTGATGGATATTTCAATGTAAATGTTTTAGTCGCAAAGATTTGTTTGATCTGTATTATTTTAAAGGGTAAAGGATAATCAATAAATCGATTTTAAGATGATGCATATTTTAATATAAAAATTTTAGCAAAGCTTTACTTTGATAGATATATGATTTTAAGGGAACAAATGATAATCGATAAATTGATTTTAAGCTGAACTGTAATTTCTTTTAAGTTAAAATGAAAAAATTTAAAAAGAATGTTTTCAGACTTCATCAGCGATTTATCGCAATTTTGCTCTTTAAAATAGTACGCTTCTCAAAAACTTTACGTCATAATTCCACCGCTTATTTCAAGATTTTAAAAAAAACGGCAATCGTAAAATTTCGAAGCCTATCACAGTGAACAGATCACCCCATCACTCATTACCCATTACCTATTACCCATTACTGATTACCCATTACTGATTACTCATGCCCCCAAGCCAGTCCGCACAGATTTTTTTCCAGTTATCCGTCAGTTCAGATGTATTGGAAATTCCAATGTTATGTTTGCCTTCGGGGAAAATAAACATCGCACCTTTCACTTTATTTTTAATCATCGCTTCGTAGTATAAAATGGAGTTGATGACAGGAACAGCATTGTCATTCTGTGCATGAAACAGGATCGTTGGCGGCGTTTTTTCCGTTACCCTGTTCTGCATTGAATATTCAGTTATTTTTTCTGCTGATGCGTTTTCTCCCAATAGATTTACACGGCTTCCTTTATGTGCAAATTCACCCAGGTCAATAACCGGGGAAACCAGAACCGCAAAATTTGGAATCGTTGAAACTTCCGTCCAATCGCCTTTCAATTCGGTATAATCTGTCGGTATATTGCTGGCCATTGCTGCCAGATGTCCACCTGCTGAAGTTCCCAAAACTCCAATCTGGTCGGGTGAAATTCCATATTGAGCAGCATTTTTTCTGATTAATTTTATTGCGGCCTGAACATCCTGTAAAGGCCCGGTTTCTTTTTGTTTTAAATCCGGTGAAGTTGGAAGTCTGTAATTTAAAACAAATGCTGAAATGCCTAAAGTATTGAGCCATTTTGCGTAAGAATATCCGCCTAAATCATAGGTCAAATGTCTGTAACCGCCACCCGGAATAATGATGACGGCCATTTTTTTTCGTTCTTCTTTTGCCGGAAGAAAGGCGAACAGTTCTGCTTCCTGAATCTGCGTGATCCTGCCTTCTTTTTCTTCAACGATATTTAATTTTAAGCCTTTGGAATTGGGCATTGTTCCTTTTTCCCAAACCGCAATTTTCTGTTGCGCTGAAATTTGAATTCCAATAAAAATGCTGAATATAAGGATGAAGTTTTTCATTGATTATCAATTTTGTTTCTGTTGGTTAATCGCAAAGGCACAACTCTTCGACAGGCTCAGTGTGACCATGTATCAATTATGTATGAAATTTTTTTAAGCATTTTAAAATTACCCATTACCTATTACTCATTACCAATTACTCATTACCCATTACCCATGATCAACTACCCATATTTTCAAGCCAGTCTGCACACAGTTTTTTCCAATTTTCGTTTACTGCATCTTTATCGGTCACAAAAAAACGGTGGCCACCTTTAGGAAAAATAAACATTGAACCTTTTACGTTATTTTTTGTCATCGCTTTGAAATACAGAATACTGTTCATTGGCGGAACAGCTGTATCATCCTGATTGTGGAATAAAATCGTCGGTGGTGTTTTTTCTGTCACCAGGTTTTGCGTGGAATATTCACTGATTTTTTCTTTAGAAGCATTTTGGCCTAATAAACTGTCCCGACTTCCCTTATGTGCATACTCACCAAAGTCAATGACCGGACAAAAGAGAACCGCAAAATTCGGGATGATGGAAATGTTTTCCCAATCGCCTTTTAATTCTGTATAGTCTTTAGAAATATTGCTGACCATTGTTGCTAAATGTCCGCCTGCTGAAGTTCCAACGACACCGACCTGATCGGGAGAAATTCCCCACTGAGCTGCATTTTTTCTGACGAATTTGATGGAAGCCTGAATGTCCTGCAGCGGTGCAATTTCTTTTCGAATCAAATCCTCTGAGGTAGGAAGTCTGTAGTTGAGAACAAAAGCCGAAATTCCCAAAGTATTCATCCATTTAGCAATCTGAAAAGCACCTTCGTCATATGTGAGTTTAGAATAACCGCCACCGGGAATGATAATGACTGATTTTTGATTTCTCTCTTTCACGGGCGGTAAAAAAGCAAACAGTTCAGGCTCCTTCAGTTTTGCAAGGATTTTCTTCTTCTTTGTTTTTGAAGCTGAAATTTTCGAATTAGGCATTTCACCTTTTGGCCAGAATAATATTTTTTCCTGTGCAGGAAATTGAATGAAAAAGAGGATTGTAAAAAGAAAAATTGCTTTTTTCATAGGCTCATAATTATACATCTCACAGTTTTAAAAAATGTGAGGTTTGATTCTGCAAAATTTAATCTTTCAGAAAATCTTCTCTGAACGGCGTAAATGCATCGATCAGCTGCCCTGCTTCCAGACATTTTACGCCATGTAAAATATTCGGTTGGGCAAAAAAACCGTCGCCTTTCTGTAAAATTTTAGTTTCCCCGTCCACGGTTACTTCAAATTTTCCTTCTGATACATAGGTGATCTGAGAATGAAAATGCTGATGTAAAGTTCCGATCGCATCCTTCTCAAATTTCACGATGACCATCATGACCTGAGAATTGTATCCTACAAATTGTCTTGAAACACCGTTTCCTACATCTTCCCATGCAGAATTGCCGTCGAAGAATGGTTCTTTTTTGAAATTCATTGTATTTTTTTAAACTAATATTACTTCACTATGTCGAACCTGAAGGTTTCAGGATGACAGATTAAGTCATGATTTTACTCAGATATACAGATTGAGCAGATCATTTTGTAATTAATCTGTGGAATCTTTATTTGATATATTTCTCCAAACCTGTTTTTAAATCCTTTAAAGATTTTACAGCAAGTTTAGCCACAGTCTCTGCACCCAATTTTGATAAATGCGTATCATCTGCTTTGTCTTTATCATAATACGGATTTTCGCCGGCTTTAAAATAAAGATGTAACAGCTTTGATTTCTCAGGACCGTAGGAAATTTCCATTTGTTCGGTGAGTAGCTGCATATCAACGAAAGCAACTTTCATATCATCTGCCACCATTCTTACCACCAGGGGATAATCGGTGTGAGTATCGATCAAAACACCGTTTTCATTAAAGTTTCTTCTGGTAATAGAAGTCATCAGAATTGGTGTAGCTCCTTTTGCCCTGGTTTCGTTTACGTATCTTTCAAGATTCGCTCTGTACTGGGTATGGGGATTGGTAAATTTTGTTGAATCTTTCAGTTTCTGATCATTATGACCGAACTGGATAATGACATAGTCTCCTTTTTTCAGCTGTTTCTCTACCTTGTCCCATCGTCCTTCGGTGCGGAAGCTTTTTGAACTTCTCCCGTTTACGGCGTGGTTTTGAAGTTCAATATTTGGAGTTAAGAATTGTCCTAAAACCTGTCCCCAGCCATGTTCAGGATTTTTATCAGGATTGTCTTTGTTAGCCATCGTAGAATCACCGATTAAAAATAAGGTTGGTTTTTTCTGTGCAAATGTGATTGTAGAAATTACGATGCTTAGAACTAAAAGTATTTTTTTCATTTTAAGATTTATTTAAATTAGAAAAATTTTAAACCGCAAAAAAGCAAAAGAAATGTAAAGTCAGACAGTTAAAAGTTTACGAAATGTAAAAGTTTTATTTTGCAGACTTTTGAATATCTTTTTGTCCTTACCTATCTCTTGCGGCAGTAAACTCTTCATTTTTTATTTAATTTAGTATGATAATGATTACTCATCACCAATTACTCATTACCCATTACCCATTACTCATTATTTATTACCTATATTAAGGCTTCCAGTCTCCGAAAATATTTTTGAGCGTGTATTTTTTCACTTCCTTTTTAGTTAACTGATGTGACCATGAAACCCGTTTTTCAGTTGTGCCTCCCTGTCCTTTGCTGTTGTATTCTGCGTAATAAGCGGTTTTATCTTTATCGGGGAACATTTTGTCGCCTTTCCATGGGTTCCAGCCTTCAGGTAGAATGTGGCTTCCCATCTCGGTGTTGATGAAAACTGTTTTTGCATAAGGTCTCCAGGGTCTGCCCAAAAATACTTTGTTAATGCCTTCTTTTGCAATCAATTTACAATCAAAAAAGACATATCCAAATTCTTTGCTTTGGTCTGTCGATGCAGCCGTGATGTATGAATTGGATAAACTTTTGATCGTACAGTTTTTGAAAACCACCGTTGCCGAACCAAAAATAAAGTCGGTTGTGCCTTCGATGAAACAGTTCTCGTAATATTGTCGGCTGTGATTTCCACCAGTGTAGATGGTGTCCTGACAGCCTGAAATTTTAGAATTTTTGATGATAAAACGGTCACCTTCCACGTGGAGTGAAACGGCTTGCCCTTTATTGCACCACGTATTTTGTATCGTTAAATCAGAAACTTTTACATCATCTGACATCACTAAAAGCGTGTATGAATTGAAAGTGGTCATTTTCTCATTCAAAGCATCCAGTTTTCCAGAATAATCATCGTTGGTGATGATGGTATTTTCTTTGTTTTCACCTTGTAAAGTGATTTTATGTTTTGAGGAGGGAATCACAATTTTCTCATGATACGTTCCGGCTTTTATTTTAACCAAAGCCTCACCCGGACCCAAATCTCTGATGGATGTAATCGCTTTCTGAATAGAAATAAACTGCCCGCTTCCATCTTGTGCAACAGTTACTGTGATGTATGGATCAGTTCCGGCCAGTAGAAAATGGCTGATGGAAATGAATAGAAGTAAAAATATTTTTTTCATAAATAATTTTTATGATTGAATCTTAATTTTTAACGCAAAGTTTTAATTTAAAATCTTAAAATTTAAGGAGCAAAGGATGCGAACAAGTCGCTTAAGCTTAAAATTAATACAGGAGTATAAAATCAATTTATTGATTAATCTTTGCTCCTTAAAATTATACATTATCAGATTAAATCTTTACGTTTTAATTTTGCCTTAACCTTAACCTTAACCTTAACCTTAACCTTAATCTTAACCTCAATTTTACTTCAACGTTTTATCCAAGAAATCCACCGTCAAATTCAAAGTTTCTGAGAACCAAGGTTCGGCAGACCAAAATGAGTGAGGGGTATCTTTAATTTCGTGAAATTCTGTAAATGTATGATAGCTTTTCAATTTCTTCATCATATCATCTCTTCCTGCATGGAAACGGGGTTGAGAAGAATTGATGAATAGGGTAGGAGGCGTGTTTTTGTCCACAAATTCCAGTGGGGACGCATCTGTCCAATTTTTTAAATTGACTTTTCTGTCGCCACCCAACCAAAATGCTGCGTAAGTGCTTTCCTCTGCTTCGGGATGAATAAACGAGACGATTCCGTCAACATTCACGATGGCTTTTATTTTTCCTTTTGCTTTTACACCGACCAAAGTAGCGATTTGTGCTCCGGCTGATTCGCCTAATATTGCTATTTTTTTTGAATTTAATGAATATTTTTTTCTATTTTTCTTTAAAAATTTAATCGCATTATTCACATCTTCAATCGCTGCAGGATATTTTGCCACTTCGCTCAAACGGTAACCCACTGCGATGGCAACATAGCCTTTCGCTGCCAATTCCTGAGCCATATATTTTTCATTTTCCCTGCTTCCGGAAATCCAGCCACCACCGTGAACCAATGCGATTCCGGGATATTTTTTGGATTTGTCTACCGGATAATAAATATCTGCTTTCAGGGATAATCCGTTGATGTTGGCATATTCCACATCTTTATCTATTCCTACACCGGGCGGAACAGTCCTGTTCAGTGGAGTGATGAAAGGATATTTCTTTTTAAGTTTTTCATAGGTTGCTTCATTGGTGTAAGGAGAAGCATTCGGCTTTGTCTGACCGAATGCCTTTGCTCCTACAAAAAAAACAAAAAGAAAATATAGTTTGTGAAAACTCATTTTAAATTAATTTGGTTTTGTTCAACCGCAAACTTTTTAGTTTAACCATAAATCGTAAGATTCGACGTAGTCAAAAGTCACAAAAGTTTTTGACACATTAGAAACTTTTAAGTTTAAATGTTTGAGAATATTTAGAGCACATAAGTTGAAAAATTAAAATTTTTCCTGTGCGCCTGCATCCAGAATGCGTAAACCCGAATTGCATATCCCGAAACCCGGATCACCTATCGCAAACTCGCATCTCAAATCTCAAACTTCAAATCTCAAATTACTTCACCGCATTCTTCGCAATCTCTTTTGAGATGCTCAGTTGCTCACCTTTAACGTCTTTTGGAAGTTTTACCGATGTGGTTTTTGCTCCCAGAATTTTGATGGTTGGTTTTTGATTTGATTCTAATTTTAAAGTGGAAAGGTCAATATTTTTACTGTTTAAAATAGTTGTACCGATTCCTTCCGTGTATTTTAATGTAACATTTTTAAGTTGAATTCCGTCTGCGTCAACGATTGTTAAACCTTTTTTAGTTTCAAACTGAGAATCTTCAATCACGATATTTTTAAGATTCATTTCTGCCAAACCAAATAAAGAAATCGCTTCGTCAGAATTGGTTGCAGTGATATTTTTAAAATAAATATTTCTGAAAACAGGTGTTTCTTCAGTTACCGGATATGTTTTTTCCGGAGCTTTGTTTCCTTCCGCTTTTTGTCCGTCTTCCAAAACAGGAGAAGCACCTTCGTAGAACATATTAAAACCAATTGTCTGCGTCGGAATGTTGATCATATCAATATTTTTGATATAAATATTTTCAACTACACCACCCCTTCCACGGGTTGTTTTGAAACGAAGACCAATGTCTGTTCCGATGAAAGTACAGTCTGAAACGTGCATATTTCTCGCACCGCCAGACATTTCACTTCCGATTACGAAACCTCCGTGACCGTGATAGACCATATTGTTTTTGATGATTACGTTTTCAGTTGGCATTCCTCTTTTTCTTCCGTCTTCATTTTTCCCTGATTTGATACAGATCGCATCATCTCCAACGTCAAAAGTATTGTCGTAAATCAAAACATTTTTACAAGATTCCAAATCTACACCGTCACCGTTTTGAGAATACCATGGGTTTCTAACCGTAAGATTTCTTAAAATTAAATTGGAAGTCATCAATGGATGAAGGTTCCAGGCAGGAGAATTCTGGAAAGTAGGACCATCCAAAAGAACCTGATCACAACCTACGATACTCACCATTACCGGACGAAGAAAATCTTTTACAGATTCCAGTTCAGCTTTGTTGATTTTATCAGGAACATTGAAGCTTGAACTGGCTTCAAATCCTTTTTTATAGCTTTCTGATGGATACCAGGTTTTACCGTCTTTTGAAACAATTCCTCCCGATGCTACGAATTTTTTCCATTCAGCTTCAGATAATTTACCTTTTTTTACGGCTCTCCACGCATCACCACTTCCGTCAATTACGCCTTTACCTGTAATCGCAATGTTTTTCGCATTTCTTGCAGAGATTGGAGACTGGCATCTGATGGTATTCAAACCTTCAAAACTCACGTCCACCAAAGGATAATCGCTTTTGTCTGTGCTGAAAATAATCATCGCACCGTCTTCAACATGAAGATTGATGTTGCTTTGCAAAACGATGGGTCCTGTTAACCAAAGCCCTCTCGGCACAACCAGTTTACCGCCCCCTTTTTTCACCAATGCGTCGATTGCTTTTTTGAAAGCTTCGGTATTTTTTACACTTCCACCTGCAACACCTCCAAAATCCCTAATCGATACAGTGTTTGCTGCGAATGAAGTTTCCATTACTTTGGGCATTTTAAACTCAATGCCTTTGTAAATATCTGTATCTTGAGCGTAGAATTGTCCCGAAAACATCATTGCCGCAACAAGACCTATTATTTTGAATGACTTCTTCATTATTTCTTTATTATTTTGTTTTAATTATATTTTTAAATTCTGTGAACACCATCTGTGCCACCACTTTGGCTCCTTCCTGCTGAAAGTGGGTGTTATCTTTATTGCCTTTCGGATACGCTTCATAAAGGCCTTCCGGAAGATTCATAAAGTAATGGCTGCTTACATAATCCTGTCCTTTTTTGGTGAAGAAACCCATGGATATTTTGTTTAAATCAATATAGGGAACATTCATTTCCTTTGCAATATCAATTGGAGCCTTCCAATATTCTCCGTGTATATTTTCCAGTTTGCCGTCTTTCCAAGGGAAGTTCCTTGCAACCGGAGTGATGATGATAGGCTTGCCGCCTTTTTGAATGGTTTGAGTAACGAATAATCTTAAAAATTCTTTGTAACCCTCGATATTCACGTAACGTTCTGTATGCTTTTCGGATCCGTCATTGTGACCGAACTGCATCATCACATAATCGCCAGGTTTTAAATTTTCATATACAAATCTCCATCTCCCTTCCTGAAAAAATGTTCTTGTGCTTCTTCCGCCGTGCGCGCGGTCGATGATTGTTACCGAATCTTTTAATGACGTTAAACCCCTCAAGCTGTCTTTCACAAAAAACGGCTGAAAAACCTGTCCCCATCCTGTAATCGGATAACGAACTTTCAGATAATCTTTTCCAGGCTCATAATTTCCTGTGTAATCGGCCATTGTAGAATCTCCGATGAGGAAAATGCGGGTGACTCTTTTATCGGATTTAGTTTTAGCAACTGCATTTTGCGACTGACATGACGACAGAAGAAATGCTGCAACTAAAAATAAAATGATATGATTAAATGTTTTGTTCATTACTGAAATTATCAACCAAATTTTTTAAAACACTTAAGATATTCTATGTCTAAAAAATTACTTGAATAAGTGTACTTAAGTTTTGAAAATCTGCGATTTTCTTTTTTTTACCCTGCAGATTAAACAGATGAGTCAGATTTTAATTAAAATTCATCCGAGAAAATCCGAGAAATCTGTGCGAAATATCTAATTTTTTGTTATTCTAAAATATTCAAAATCTGCATAACCACCGCGGTTTGCTTTCTGAGTGCTCACAGAATATAATCCGACTTTAGCACCGATCCATTTTCCGGGTTTTGCCTGAAAAGGTTCGCCGGCTCTGATGAAATTTTTACCGTTTTCGCTGTAGCTGAAAGTACAGATCCCATTAGGTTCACTGACGTTTACTTTCAGATAAACTTCATTTCCTTTTAATTTAGCCTCAAATAACATCTTTTCAACGCCGCCTTTATCGGCTTTTTCAGCTTTTCTCAACTGTACATAATAACCGTCAGGTTTGTTTGTTATTACGATTGAGGCATGATCCAGTCCCATGATCAGTAGCCCCGCTGTTTTTCCTTCTTTTGCGTCTTCGGGACTTAATTTAACTTTAGTGGAAGCTGCAAAATTAGGAGCCGGAAATTTTTGAGTCAGTAAATTGGGAACATTCCAGAGGTTGAGTTCACCTTCAGGAACTTTCATCGAAAATAGCCTCAGGAATTTCTGCCCGGGAAGCTTGGATGACCAGACAATATTTTCATTGGCACTCCACTGCCACTGTAAACCTAATTTTTCACCATCAAACTCATCCGTTTCAGGTGGAGTAACAGCCGGATACGTTTTACCCACATTTGGTTTTTTGTATGTAAGTACAGGCTCGCCGATTCCGTTTTTATCGTTATCAGTTCCTATGACCGGCCAGTCTTTTTCCCATTTCATTGGTTGTAAATGCACGATTCTTCCCCCTGCATCCACATCCTGAAAATGATAGAACCAGTCTTCACCGGAAGGAGTATCCACCCAGGCTCCCTGATGCGGACCGTTTATTGTTGTTTTTCCCTGTTCAAGAACTATTTTTTCTTCGTACGGGCCGTAGATATTTTTTGATCTTAAAACCAGTTGCCACCCTGTAGCCACTCCTCCCGCCGGAGCAAAAATATAATAATAGCCGTTTCTTTTATACATTTTTGGACCTTCAACTGTAGGATGGGCATCGTGACCATCAAAAACATGAACTCCTTTATCTAGAACTTTTGTTCCTTCAGGATTCATTTTATTTAAAGATAAAATACTTTTAACTCCGGCCCGGCTTCCTGCCCATCCGTGAACAAGGTAGACCTGTCCGTCTTCATCCCAGAAAGGGCAGGAATCAATCAAACCTTTTCCTTCCATAACCAAAACAGGTTCTTCCCATTTTCCAAGTGGATCTTTGGTTTTTACCATGTAAATTCCGTAATCAGGATCTCCCCAATAAATGTAGAACTCACCTTTGTGAAAACGGATGCTCGGTGCCCACACTGCATCACCTCTTCTGGGAACGGAGAAATGTTCTGCCGGCAAAACATCCTGAATGGCATAATTCACCAATTTCCAGTTAACCATATCTTTTGAATGAAGAATCGGCAATCCAGGAGCTTCATTGAAGCTTGATGCGGTCATATAATAGTCATCACCAACCCGTGTAACGTCAGGATCTGAATAATCTGCATATAAAACGGGATTTCTGTAGTTTTTTCCCTGATCGGCAGTCCAGACTTCTGAGACGTAAGGTTTTTCCTGTGCACTTACATAAGTTGATGCAATGGAAAATGCGGTGATTGAAAGTATATTTAAAATTATTTTTGTCATAAAATCAGATTTTTGATCTGGGTTTTTAAACGCAATGAACACAAAGATTTTTTACTGTTGCTCTGCATATTTTTCGTTCGCAAAGGCTCTCTGCTCAGCAAAGGCTTGAAGTTTAATTATGCTTTTATTTTTTTACCATTAAATTTTGTTAAATACTTGGTACAGCTAATTTAGCTTCGCTCCTGGTAAGTACTCACTAAAATCTGGATTTTAACCTTAATGAATCTTAACTTTTTAAGTACTCTTAATGGTTTGATTTTTTAAATTTTATTTCTCAAATTCCAAACTTGCCAGAATAAATGGTCCTGTTCCTTTTCCGTCGTTGGAACGGATTTCCTCATTGACATAATATTCATAAGAACCGTCTCTGTAAGGCTTTCCTCCCAAGCCTGCAACAGCACAGCATTTATTTAAATTTACAACTCCGTTTTCATCGACAGAGATCAGGTTTTTGATAATTCCGTCGTATCCTTTTTTGGCAGCAGCTTTATAAGATTTTGGAAGATATCCCTTGTTCACCGATTTGATCATCGTATAAACAAACATGGCCGATGCAGTGGCCTCTTCGTAATTACCATTGGCTAATGGTTTATCTAAAACCTGGTACCAGAGACCTGATTTTTCATCCTGATATTTAATAACAGCATCAGAATAGGATTTGATATAAGAGATAATTCGGGCCCTTCCCGGGTGGTCTTGAGGTAAATAATCCAAAACGTCGACCATCGCCATTCCGTACCAGCCCATTGCTCTTCCCCAGAAATTTGGTGAAAGTCCGGTTTCTTTATTTGCCCAAGCCTGTTCTTTACTTTCATCCCATGCGTGATAAAGCAATCCTGTTTTTTTATCTAAAAGATTTTTCTGTACTGAATCAAACTGCATAACAATATCATCATACGCTTTTGTGGCATCTGCACCTTTAGTGAAGTCTTTCGTGTAATGCGTGTAAAAAGGCATTCCCATGTAAAGACCATCTAACCAGACCTGGTTAGGATATATTTTTTTATGCCAGAAAGATCCCTCATTGGTTCTCGGTTGTCCGTTAATCTGTAAACGGAGCGTTTGAAGTGCTTTCAGGTATTTTTCCTTTTTTTCTTTTTCGTAAAGATAAAGCAGGACATTTCCGCTGTTCAGCATATCAATATTATACTTGTCAAGATCATAGGTAAGAATAGTACCGTCTTCTTTGATCAGTTTTTCTCCGAAATCACTGATGTAATCATAATATTCTTTTTTCCCTGTTTTAATGTAAAGCTGTTCTGCACCGTCTAAGACAATGGCAGAAGGATAGGTCCATTTCGGGCTTTTGCTGAAATCAAGCATCCAGGCTTCAGGAAAACGCTGCATTTCGGAGAGCATCATTCTTTCAGACCATTTAAGGTTTACAGGAACTACTTTTCCTGATTTTGATGTTTCGGCTGACACTTTTTTTGCTGCAGTTGCATTTTTTGTCTGTGCACAGGCAAGGAACATCCCTGAACCTAAAACGGCAACAGCATATATTTTTAATTTTTGATGAATAAAACTCATTGTGATTCAATTTTAAAGTTGATTGTTATTATCTAAAATTTCTAATTTTTTATCTAAATCCTTATAAAACTCTTCTTCAGTTTTTAAACCGCCTGGTTCCTGAGACCAAGCCCCCATAAAGTAATACGAAACATTTTTGGTCTTTTTGAAAACGACAGTATGAGTCGATTTTGTTGTTACGATTTTATCTAAATTTCCGATAGGGTAGAAGATGACCATCCCCAGATTATCTTCCTTTTTAGCTAACGTCTGCGTTCCGTAAGTCGCAATGTAGCCCCATTTTTTGTTTTTACTGACCGCCTCTTTCATGGGAATGTCTTTAAATGCCACAATTCCGGTACATAAACCTGAAATTGTTTCAGTTAAATTTAAATCAACTTTCACAAAACGGTCTTTATTAAAAATCGTCAGCTTAGACTGAAGGTCAACGGCTTTGCCCCATGTTTTCCAGCCTTTGTAATCGATGGTTGCAAACGATTTATCTTTTTCATTAAAAACTTTTGCAGACGTATTTTTTACCACTTTAAAAGTTTCAACAAAATCATTCTGCTCATCATATCTTCCGTAAGAACCAATCCCGATGGTACGGCCTGATTTCAAAATATCCTGTCCCCACGGTGCATCGTGGTGATAAGATTCAAAGCCGTCCTGTCCGACTTCCGGCAATACAAGCGTAGTGACTTTTTTACCGAAAATATCGGTGGCATTTCTCCAGTCCAGGTATAATCTGTAGCCAATTTGATTGTTTTCCAACCCTATTCCTTCGTATCTGATATACGACGAGTGATCCGTATGTTCTGTAGGAAGTGTTAACTCATTAACGTTTTTAAAAGTTCCGCCGATGTATTCGTTGCCCTGCCATTTTCCACCTTCTTTTACTGATAATTCTGCGTAAGAGAAAGGGGCTTTGGGGTTTTTACGGATTTTCTCAATTACGTTTTTCTGTGCGAAAAACGAGCCTGCAGCAAAAAGAGCTCCCGTTACAAAAAGTTTATATATGGTTTTTTTAAATTTTTCTTTCATAATACTGTTATATTGGATAACCAATTCAAGGTAAAGTTCAAAAATTTACTGTTTTTCGGTTATTTTTTTCACAAGGTCATTTATATATACCTCTATATTATCATAGTTTTTGTCTAAATCTCTTCCGTTGGCATCAGCTTTTTTAGGGTTGAGATTATGTTTAATTTCCCATGTGTCGGGCATTCCGTCGTTATCCGAATCCAAATGGGGTTTTTCCGTTTTCAATTCAGGAAACCCTCCCACATCTTCCTGGGAATCAATAATTCCATTGTCACTTCCACGCGATCCTTTGTGTGAAAAAGTTCCTTGTTTCACATCTTTTAATACTCTCAAATCTACGGCATCCCGTACCAGACTTGCTCCGGCAATATTCAGTATTTTTTCATAAGCCTCTTTAGGAGAATCGGTTTTTACATTATTCTGAATATCGTGTGGCTGATTGATTTTAATTGAATTTTTATCAGCATCTGTGAGATCATAGGAAGTTTTCATTTGACTGAAGACTCCTTTTGCCCAATTGTCTGCAGTAACTTCAGGATTTCCTTCGGAAACATTTCCGTTGATATAATATTTGCCCCAAATATTGTAAACTTCAGTCTCTGGCTTCTCATTTTTGTCGATGGCAACAATTCTTTTTGTGGTTAAAGTTGCAGGTCCCGGCTTATAGTAGTTGTTGATGATATTGACATTCATTCCTTCGCCGCCGTAGATGTTGTTGTGCCCCCAGTTGTAAATCACATTGTTTCTGAAATCAACCAAATCTGTCAGCGCAAACTTACTTCCTGCGTATTCTCCCAACCGCGGATTTCTGCTGTCATGATTGGCATACATATTATGATGGAAAGATGCGGATTTTCCGCCTGCAATTCCGCCGTAGCCGTGAGCACCTTTCCGGTGGGCAGAATTTCTTAAACTTTCTGCAATCACACACCATTGAAGCGTGGTATTTTCATTAACATATATGGAAACCGTCTCATCGGTAGACCAGCTCATCGAACAATGGTCGACCATTAAATTTTTTATAAATCTTGCACCCAAAGCATCGCCTTCATACTTTTTTTTGTCACCCATTCTGAATCTCATGTAACGGATGATGATATTGTCTGCGGATACAAAAGTTTCGTAGTTGGCAATGGTGATTCCGTCTCCCGGAGCTGTTTGTCCTGCAACGGTAACGTTGCCTTCTTTTATTTTTAAAGGAGATTCCAGATAAATTGTTCCTGATGTTTTAAAAATAATGTATCTCGCGCCTTTTTGTTCCAAAGCGTGTCTTAAAGTCCCTTCTGAACCGTCATCAGTGAGTTTAGTTACTGAAAAAACTTTTCCACCGCGTCCTCCGGTTGTGAATCTTCCGAAACCTTCAGCACCGGGAAAACTTAGTGTTTTTTCCTGAGCCGAAACCTGCAGAGAGAGCATTGCGAGAATGCCTGTTGCGAAGATTTTATGTTTCAGAATGAATTTCATCTAACTATTATTTCATTATTTTGATGGACTGCTGATTTATATTATTAATTAGCAGGTCGCTCTTACGGAGCTTTGATTTTTATTGATCATTAATTTTCTATTAACAGTAAATCCCGATGGGATTATGCACAGCTCCATTAGCAGCGAACTATTCATAGAGATAATTGGTTTTTAGGATAAAAGCTTCAAAGGAGCTATCTGGTAATTTTATTTCTTATCTGGAAAAAATGATTTTATTTAAAACTTTTCTTAAAATTCCAGTCGTCTTTCCCTTTTAAAATATTTTTTGCTGTATACTTTTTACTTTGTTCTTTTGTCAGTTGATGCGACCATAAAACTCTTTTTGAGGAATCACTTCCTGCTCCTTTAGAATTGTATTCTGCGTAAAAAGTCGTTTTTTCAGCATCAGGTTTAGACCAGTTGTGCCAACCTTCCGGCTTAATTGTGGAATCGATTGCACAATTAATATAGACCGTTTTTGCAAATGGTCTCCATGGACGTCCCAAATATACTGAATCTGCATCTGCATCTCCCTTTAATGTACAGTTAATAAATACATATCCAAACTCACTCCCCTGTGGAGTGGAGGCTGCTGTGATATAAGAAGCATTTTTTTTGGAATAGATAGTGCAGCTATCAAAAACAGCTGTACCGGCTCCGAAAATAAAATCGGTGGTTCCTTCAATATAGCAGTTTTTAAAATAGTTACGTGATGATTTTCTCTGATCAGGATTATCCTGTGTCCCTTTGGTATAAAGAGTATCCTGAAATCCCAGGAATTTACAGTTCTCAAAAGCAATTCTGTCGCCTGTCGTTAAAACAGCAACAGCTTGTCCCACCGGACCTGCATCATTTTGAAATGTGATATTTTTAGCTGAGAAATCATTTGAAAAGATGAATAGAGTAGATGAACCTGTAGTTCCGATGTTTTTACCTTCACTATTTTGCTTTGAGGCGTAGTCCCCATAAACTAAAACAGTGTTTTCGGGAGTTTCTCCTATTAGAAAAATTGCTCCTTTTTCCTGCGGTACAGTAATTTTTTCTCTGTAGATTCCGCGTTTAATAATAATGTTTGTCTGCTTTTCTGTATTGTTTTCAACAGAATTTATCGCATCCTGAATGGTCATGAAGTCTCCTTTTCCGTCTTTCGAAACCACGATTGTTCTGCCGGAAGTTTGGAAAGAAAAAACACTGAGAAGAATAACGAATGCTGAAATTGCTGTAAGAAAATTTTTAAGAATTGCTGACATAAATTTTTCTTTAGGAAAAATACAGACTTTACACCGGTGAAGGAGAAAGTCTGTATCAAAATTAATATAAATGTATCTTGATTCTAATAACCGTAATCCTGGGTAAGATTATAGTTAGAATTGATTACGTCTAACGCAATCGGCAGAAGTTCTTTTTTATTCGGCTGGAAATAGTAGGCATAACTCTTCACCGGATCTCCACTGATATAAGGCTGGGTCATGGCCAGTCGCCAGTTAACCTTAGTATATCCTGTAGGGGTGGCAACAGACTGATTGGGACTGTAGAAAATATCAGCCTTAGCAACACTTCCCGTGGTATAGAAATCAATATCCAGAACGTTTTGCTGAGCCGTTTTTGTAGGAACATAGTTCGCAACTGTCGATGCCGGTTTTTTATAGAAAATATATTCGGGAACATTGGCATAAGCACCCGTACCATTCATAAACTGGGTAAGTTTCTGTCTCGTTTCGTTGATTTTAGTTTCCAGAAGGTTCCATCTGATCAGGTCATACTTTCTCAGACCTTCTCCACCAAATTCCAATGATCTTTCTTTAACCAGATAGTTGAAGAAACCTGTTTTATCTGTAGGAATTGTTCCGACCTGTCCTAAATTCCCTGCATAAGCTCTCTGTCTCACTGATAAAACCGCATTTACAGCTTCCTGGGAAGGACCGTTGTGTAATTCATTATCAGCTTCTGCAAACATCAGTAGAATGTCGGCATATCTGATCAGAGGCCAGTCAATTCCAAGATTCTGTGAAGTTCCGACGATGCTTGTCCACGATTTTCTGAATTTTCCGTCATTCCAGTTAATCGATGTCTGAAGATCTTCCTGTTTTGTAGCACTTACTCTGAAGATCGCTACGTTAACATCCCTTCTGACATCAAATTTTGTAAATTCATAAAAGTATACCGGGATCGCATTGATACCACCTGAAGATCTCCAGTCTGTATCATCATGTCTCAAACCATTGTAATAACCAATCTTACTGTCTGTTCTTGAATTTCCTCCAAAAGCTCCGATTGCGTAAATAACTTCATTGGTAGCGTCCGCTGTATTGGTATGTAAAGCCCTGAATAAGCCTTCATAACTCGGATTTAATTTATGCTGCCCTGAATTCATGATATCCCTGCACTCATCATAAGCGATCTGATAATATTTTTGAGGATTGGATCCCTGCATCATCTGCTGTGGGCTTCTTCTCAGTGAATATCCTGCTCTTGTCAAAGCAATTCTGGCTCTCAAACCTTTTACCGCACCTTTAGAAATTCTCTGGGCAGTTGTATTTCCTTCAGATTTCCATGGTACAAGAGCCTCTGCTTTTAATAAATCGTCAAGAATCTTATCATAAATGACATCTCTGTCGGTTTTCTGCAGATACAGCGAAGGAAGATCGGCAGATGGTATGTCCTGAAAGGGAACATCCCCCCAGTTTTTAATCAGATCATGATAAAAATGGGCTCTTAGAGTCAAAGCTTCACCTAAATAACGGTCCATTAATTTTTTATCTGCATCAGAACCAGTCTGGTATACCGGTGAAATAGGAATATTCTTGATAACAAGATTTGCTCTTTCAATTCCTGCATACGTATCTAAAAACGGTCTGAGAAGTTCTGTGTTTGTAGGAATTGCTCCGAAACAGCTGATCCCCCGTCTGTCATTGGCATTATAATCACCTGAAGTTCTGAAATCATCACCGGACTGGGTAAGGATCAGATTCATTCTCTGACCGTAGGTATTATCTCCCATCGTGCTGTTGTAAACTCCAACCAATGCAGAAAATGTATCTGAAGCAGAATCAAACTGTTGTTTTTCTGCTGTGTTTGATAAACTTTCTACCTCAAGATAATCGCTGCAGGAGCTTAGCGTTACAACCCCGGCAACCGAAAATAAAAGCTTTAGATATTTATATTTTTTCATAATAGTACGTTTAAAAAGTGATATCAACTCCAGATAGAATAAATCTGCTTCTTGGATATGCAGCATAATCTACTCCGGGCGTTAAAGGGTTTCTTCTTGTATTTGCTTCAGGGTCATATCCTGAATATCCTGTAATCGTAAATACATTGTTCATGGTAAAATACAGCCTGAAATTTGATAGACCGAGCTGTTTGGTAAAATCTTTTCCAAGAGAATAACCCAGCGTTACGTTGTTTAATCTTAAAAAAGATCCGTCTTCAATACCGTAAGAATGTAAGATATAGGCTCCGGCAGGAGGGGTCCACATGGTCGTGTTGGCATTTAATGCCGCCAGTGCTGTCGGATCATTTACCTTAACACCTTTGTCGTCAAACCATCTCCAACGGTCTGCTACTTCCGCTAACATATTATTGTCTCTGTACAGGTACTGGGTAGAATATTCAAGCTTATTGGCATTGTATACCTTATTGCCTACAGAAAAGTTGAACATTAAACTCATGTCCCAGTTTTTATAACGGAAGGTCTGATTAAATCCTCCATAGAATTTCGGCTGGGCATTTCCCAGATCAGTCATGTCATTATTGTCAATCAAACCATCACCATTCAGATCCTGAAGTTTAAGATCTCCCGGCTGTATTGCTCTTGCACCATTTGCTGCAGAAGCAGAACTGGGAACACCTGCCTTCAGAGTATAAACCTGTGTAGCTGCATTATAATCAAAATCACTGATTTCATATCTGCCTGCTGTCATATATCCCCAATAGGTACCTACCGGTTTGCCTACCTGCACAAGAAAGTCATTTAGATTATTCTGCCAGCCTGAAGGATATAAATAATAATTGGCACTTGCGGATGCATTATTTCCTAAGCTTTTGATTGTATTTTTGTTAGAAGATATATTGGCATCAATTTTCCAGGTGAAATTTTCTTTATCGATGATCGCACTTCCCACAGTGAATTCAATTCCTTTATTAGTCGTGCTTCCTGAATTCTGATATTGAAATTCATATCCTAAGTTCTGAGGAATTTTGGCTAAAAGCAATAAGTCTTTTGTATCTGTCTGATACAAATCAATATTACCGTACACTCTTCCTTTGAAAAGCCCAAAATCCAAACCTATATTTTTAGATGTCGCCGATTCCCATTTTACATTTTTATTTGCCAGGATATTTCCTGTTGTAGCACCGGGAGTTACATTGGTTCCAAATGCATATCCGTAATCAGACGATGTGATAAAAAATGTATCATAGAGGAAAGATCCTATCCTGTTGTTTCCTGATAAGCCGTATCCTGCACGAAGTTTTAATTCACTGACTGTTCTGCTGTCCTTTAAGAAGTCTTCTTCAGCGATTTTCCATGCAACAGAAGCTGCAGGGAAATAGCCCCATTTGTTTCCCGGTCCAAATACACTTGAGCCGTCTGCTCTCATCGAAGCAGTAAAAATGTATTTATTATTAAAGATGTAGTTAGCTCTCCCAAAGAATGATGCTAACCGATCAGGCACCCTTCCTGCTTTTGGAGCGTCCTGAACCAATCCTGAAGGAGGGGAAGCTGACTGAATATTGGCAAATGCTTCTTGGGCACTTATTGACTTTGGAAACCACTTGATATTCATTGTCAGTGATTCTCCATCTGTTTTTACGGTTTCCTGTCCAACTAATAAGTCCAGCTTATGCCTGCCATAGGTTTTTCTGAAATTTAACGTGTTGGTATTGGTGATTCTTCTTGTTTGAGCCTGACTGAGAAAAACAACAGGCTGATCATTGTTTTGTCTTGCAAGGCTGGTTACTGTACCGGAAAACTGGTTGACAGACTCATCTCTCTGAACATATCCGATCACACTTCTGAAAGTGAAATTTTTGTTGAATTTATATTCGATCGTTCCATTAAGAAGAAGGTCATTTCTGCTGTTTTCTCTAACTTCGCTGTTCGCTAATAAAACAGGATTCACAAGATTGGTCTGGTCTGCAAACAGAGGATCAAACTCATCAACATTGACGGTCGAACCCCCTTCAAACGGTTGATATCTTACCGCATTTCTTAATCGGTTTGAACTTTGAGAACCTGTAGATGAGGTTCCTGCCCCAAAAATGGTCTGTCTGCTGTATCTGGTATTTAAACCAATGCTTAACTTCTTTGAAATGTCATAATCATATTTGAAATTTGCCATGTTTCTTTTGAAACCTGACCCGATCATAATCCCGTCTTCCTGTACGTTATTCAGGGATAGTGAGAAAGCAGAATTTTCAGATCCGCCTGTAATTCCTACATTATGGGTAAAGTTAAATGCTTCCCTTCCGAAAACTTCATCTTGCCAGTCTTTCTTTTTGACTGTTTTGTATTTGCCTAACTGGTCATAGGTTCCGTACCTTGTTGTAAAAGCATCAATATCTGTCTGTATCCCTGCTTTGTTGTATAATTCATATTGATAGAGAACATACTGATAGGGATCCAGTACGTCAATCGTATTCTGGATCTTCCTTACTCCCAAAAATCCATTATAGTTAATGGAGGTCTTGGCTCTTTTACGGCCGCCTTTTGTTGTAATCAAAACCACTCCGTTCGCTCCTCTGGCCCCGTAAATATTGGTCGATGACGCATCTTTCAGAACCTCAATCGATTCAATTTCTTTTGGGGATAAAATAGATAAGGCGTTATCCATCTGTATACCGTCTACGATATAGAGCGGTGCATTGCTGCCTGTAATTGAGTTACCACCCCTGATTACAATATCAACATCAGCACCCGGTGATCCTTCACTCAGCGCTACCCGTACCCCTGCCATTCTTCCCTGGATGGCTTCAGCTGCGTTATTTGACGGCATATCTTTAATAGCTTCAGCTTTCACAGATGATACCGCATTTGTTACATCTTTTTTAGAAACTTTGGTATACCCTACCAAAACAACTTCGTCAATATTGGTTTCTTTTTCTTTTCCCTTCTCCTGCGCAAAGCCAAGTACCGGAAGCAGGAAAACAGTCAAATATAACCACTTTATTGAATGTACTTTTTTATTCATTATAATATCCTTATATAGTTTTAATGTACGCTTAAGAGGTACATACAGCCTCTCATTTAGTTTTTGTGGATTTTAAGTACTCTGTTTATTTTGTATTGTTTCTGTTTACGCTTTTCTTGTGCAATCGATTGCGTAGTTTTTCACAACATATATTTATCGTGGCTTCTAAACTAATATTATTTTCCATTACACAAAGAAAAAAATATTATTTTTTCATTAATTTAAATGAAAATCAGTTTAAAGTGGGACAATATAAGAAAATTAATTATCTTTAATTGTTTGGTTTTCATTGTTTTATGTTGATGATGTTTTGAATTCTGGTAAGGTGAAAAAATGTAAGATTTCCTTCTTTCTGATCTTTGAAATCAAGAGAAAATGCATAAAAATTATTGATTTGGGGCATGATAAAATTCCCAAAACAGATACCGAACAGAGGATTTTTTAAATTTTAAGTGATTTATATCAGTTTTTCTGAATAATAAAAAAGATGTATTTTGTAATTATTGCCAAAATGCCATAATTTAACATCATCTAATAATAATTTCTAATTTATTATTATAAATATAATATAGATGCTCTAATCTCACTTTTTTATGGCATGATTTTTATATTACCAAATGTTTTAACTTAATTCAGTTAAAAAAAATACTTCTCAAGTTCTTAAAATTTCTTAATTTTCTTTAAAATATCAATTTTATTTAACTGAATATCAAATCGATAAAAATTTAAATAAATTTTTTGTTAACGGAATACATATAATCTATATATTTAACGACAAGTATTTCTGTGAAATTTCAGTGTAATTTAATGCAATCGATTACACAATGTTTAACAGGTTTTTAAAAACCGCAACTAAGTTTAAAATCTAGAGTATGACAAAATCAGAATTTCGATACGCCCATCATCCTGAAGATGTAAAAAAATATACAACTGAAGACTTGAGAAGGGAGTTTTTGATCAATGATTTATTTAGTGAAGATCAGATCAATGTAGTATATTCTATGTATGACAGAATGATTGTAGGAGGTGCAATGCCTGTAAAAAGCGCATTGAAACTTGAGCCTACTGATGATCTGAAAGCACAAAACTTCTTAGACAGAAGAGAATTGGGAATTATCAACGTGGGCGCTGCCGGAAAGGTAACCGTTGACGGAGAGGTTTTCGAGCTTGGAAACAAAGAAGCTTTATATATAGGAAAAGGGGCAAAAGATGTAGCTTTTGAAAATGGAAATGAAGGTCAGACTTTATTTTACTTCAATTCTGCGCCGGCTCACCACATTTTCCCTACAAAAAAAATCACTAAAAATGAAGCTGAAATCGTAGAATTAGGTGAGGCAAAATATGCCAACAGACGCACCATCAATAAACTGATTGTCAACAGCGTTTTGGAAACCTGCCAACTACAGATGGGAATGACCGAGTTGCATGAAGGAAGTGTCTGGAACACGATGCCTTCTCACACCCATACCCGCAGAATGGAAGCTTATTTTTATTTTGATCTTGAAGAAGGACAGGCGGTAAGTCATTTTCTTGGCCAGCCGGATGAAACCCGTCATATCTTTATGAAAAACAATGAAGCAGTATTGTCTCCGGAATGGTCTATTCACTCAGGAGTTGGTACATCCAACTATACTTTTATCTGGGGAATGGCAGGAGAAAATATGGATTATGGCGATATGGACGCTATTAAAACTAACGAACTAAAGTAATTTTTCTACATGAATTTATTCGATTTATCCGGAAAAGTAGCCGTTGTAACCGGCGGTACTCACGGATTAGGAATGGCAATGGCTGAAGGTCTTGCCTCTGCAGGTGCTGAACTGGCTATCACAAGTACAACTCCCTCAAAATTAGATGAAGCCTTAGACTATTATCACAGCAAAGGATATAGTGCTACAGGTTATTTATTTGATGTGACAGATGAACGTGAAGCGGCTCAGAAAGTATCATTAATGCTTGCAACCCATGGGAAAATAGATATCCTTGTCAATAATGCAGGAATCATTAAACGTGTACCGGCTTTAGAGATGGAAGTGGAAGACTTTAGAAAAGTAATCGATGTAGATCTTACCGGTCCATTTATCATGTCTCAATTGGTTGGGAAACACATGGTCAAAAGGAAGTCCGGTAAAATCATCAATATCTGCTCGATGATGAGTGAGCTTGGCCGCGATAATGTAGTAGCATATGCTTCTGCAAAAGGCGGTTTAAAAATGCTGACCAAAAATTTAGCAACAGAATGGGCAAAACATAATATTCAGGTGAACGGTATCGGTCCGGGATATTTTGCGACCACTCAGACAGAACCAATCAGAGTAGACGGTCATCCGTTTAACGATTTTATTATCAGCAGAACACCGGAAGGCAGATGGGGAAACCCGGAAGATCTTGCAGGGACGGCTATTTTCTTAGCTTCAGATGCAAGTAAATTTATCAACGGACACATCATTTATGTGGATGGAGGTATTTTGGCGACCATCGGGAAACCTGCTAATGAATAACACAAGAATTTTACAGAAATGAAATCTTTTATTACAGATCAATTTTTATTACAAAATAAATACGCGGAAGAATTATACTTCAATTTCGCAGAAAAACAGCCGATCATCGATTACCATAATCATTTGATTCCTAAAGATATCGCAGAAGATACGGTTTTCGACAATATTTCTAAAGTCTGGATTGCGGGCGATCATTATAAATGGCGTGCAATGCGTACGATGGGCGTAAATGAAAGGTTTATCACAGGTGATGCATCAGACAAAGAAAAATTCGAGGCTTGGGCAAAAACGGTTCCTTATACTCTAAGAAATCCTCTGTACCACTGGACGCATTTGGAATTGAAGCGTTATTTCGGGATTGATGAATTACTAAACGAAAAAAATGCATCAGATATTTACGATAACATTACAGCACAGCTTCAGACTCCCGAAAAGTCTACAAGAGGTTTGCTTAAAATGATGAATGTAGAATCTTTGTGTACGACTGAAGATCCGATTGATGTTTTAAACTTCCATCAGGATTTGGCGAAAAGCGATTTCAGCATTAAAGTAAGCACAGCTTTCCGTCCGGATAAAGCGATTTTGATTGAAAACCACAACTTCGCAGATTATATTTCTAAATTGGGCGAGTCGGCTGGACTTGAAATCAATTCATACCAGACTTTGTGTGATGCTCTCTTAAAAAGAGTAGAATATTTCCACGAAAACGGATGCAGACTTTGCGACCACGGACTGAACAATATTTCTTTCGAGGAAGCTTCAGAAGCTGAGGTAAATGCAATCTTCAACGATAAAATTTCAGGAAAAGTAATCGCTGAAAAGCAGGTGAATCAGTTCAAAACTGCCATTTTATTATTCTTAGGCGAAACGTATCACAAATTCGGATGGGTTCAGCAGTTCCACTTGGGAGCTTTGAGAAACAACAACGAAAGAATGCACAGAATTTTAGGTCCTGATACAGGATGGGATTCTATCGGTGACTTCGTTCAGGCTGAAACTTTGTCTAAATTATTAAACGCTTTAGACGGAAAAGATAAACTGACCAAAACAATTCTATATAACTTAAATCCTGCCGACAACGAAATTTTCGCAACAATGATCGGGAATTTTAATGACGGCAGTATCAAAGGAAAGGTACAGTTCGGTTCCGGATGGTGGTTTTTGGATCAGAAAGACGGAATGATCAAGCAGATGAATGCCCTTTCAAACATGGGATTGATCAGCTGTTTCGTTGGAATGCTGACAGATTCAAGAAGTTTCTTATCTTATCCGAGACACGAATACTTCAGAAGGGTATTGTGTAATCTCTTCGGTGAAGAAATGAAAAACGGCGAATTGCCGGATGATATGGAACTGATAGGAAAAACCATTTCAGATATCTGTTATCACAATGCTAAAAATTATTTCGATTTTTAAATTTAGAATTAAATAAAATCTCCCGCAGATTGATCAAATTTTGCAGATTTTAAAAAGATCAGCCAAATCTGCGAGAAATTATGAAATACTTTAAATCATTAAAAATTATTAACAAGTTAAGATTTGATTTAAGTTCAAAACAGTTTGTTTGTCATTCCGTAGGAATCTCAACAAGATAAAAATAATAGGGTGTAGATTCCTACGGAATGACAAAGTGACTGCTTAATTAATATTATGATTAAAAAAGTATTTTTTTTATTTAATGTATTGAACTTCAAAAACAGATATTCAAAAAATTAAGGTTATTAAAAACTTATGGGCAAAATACTTACTTTCGGTGAAGTAATCATGAGGCTTTCACCTCCCGGAAACAAAACGATGAAACAAAGCCACGAAATGGAATTCTTTTTCGGCGGAACTGAGCTCAACGTTGCTTCTTCATTGGCTACAATGGGTTGCAATGTGACACACATCAGCAATGTTTCTGACGATTTTGTGGGAGAATCTGCATTGTCTTTCATTAAAAGTTTTGGCATTAATACAACGTTCATCAATAAAAATGAACATCCTTTAGGACTCTATTTCCTTGAAGTAGGTTCGTCAGTTCGAGCAAGCAGAATTGCTTACAACAGACTGAACGGATCTTTTGCCAATATCAAACCGGAACAGGTAGACTGGAAAAAGGCTTTGGAAGGCTGCGAGTATTTCCACTGGACAGGCATCAGCCCCGGGATTTCTGAAGGAGCTTACGAAACGTTAAAAGAAGGTTTACTGACCGCCCGTGAGATGGGAATCGAAGTAACGACGGACCCTGCTTATCGTTCCAATCTTTGGAAGTATGGCAAAAGCGGTAACGAAGTTCTAAAAGAACTGGTTTCTTACTCAACAATTTTTATTGGTGGCGTGACTGAAATCAATGAAATTCTGGGAACACAGTTTTCTTCAGACCAACAGGGTTTTATGGAAGCTTGTGAAGAATTAAAGCAACAATGTCCATCAATTCATAAAATTTTTGACAAAATAAGAATCGGGGTTACGGCAAGTTCTCAACAAACGAAGGGAAGAGCTTTAATTAACGAAAACTATTTTGAAACTAAATTTTTAGAAATAGACAGCGTAGTCGACAGAATCGGAACGGGAGATGCCTTTGCCGCAGGTTTGATTTATGGACTGTTGAATTTCGATGACGAAAAAGCATTGAATTTTGCCAACGCAGCCTGTGCCATCAAACACACCATTTTAGGCGATATCAATTACTGCAGCGCAGAAGATATCCTTGAAGTAATGGCTGGAAACTCCGGAGGAAGAATCAAAAGGTAATTCTCGCTGTTAGCTCCTGGCAATTGGCTCAAGATGTTCTTCAAAATAAAAGAAGTCATCATATTTAAAGCACAATGGTCTTATATAAGCGAAGCGGCTCTGTGAAACTAAAAACAGTTAGTGAAAAAACCTTTGCGGACTCTGTGTTCAAAAAAGCATATAAAGCCCTAATGGGACGATTTATCAAAGATAGGATGAAATCTATCAAATAAATTTAGACAAATAAAAATTCAGTTTTCTTCTTTACCCCAACCCTAAAGGGTAGAAGAAAACTAAATTTAACAAGATCCCAACGGGACAGCATACCAAAGGATGGATAAAGCCCCATCAAATAGAATTTAAACAAATAAAAATTCAGTTTTCTTCTTTACCCCAACCCTAAAGGGTGGAAGAAAACATAATTTTAACAAAGTCCCAACGGGACAGCATACCAAAGGATGGATAAAAACCCATCAAAGATTATTTTAACAAAATAATTAAAACAAACATGACAAAAATTCAATTGGTTACAAACACCATCATCAATCAAGGGGCTTTACCTCTGTATTACAATGCTGATGAGACAGTAACTTTAGAAATATTGAGATCACTTTACAAAGCCGGAATCCGTGCGGTAGAATATACCAGTCGTGGAGAAGCCGCGTTGAGTAATTTCACAAAAATGGTAGAGGTTCGTAATGCAGAAATGCCTGAAATGCTTCTGGGAATAGGAACCATCAAAAATGCAGAACATGCCGAAGACTATTACAAAGTGGGTGCAGATTTCTTTATCAGTCCGGGTTTTGTGGCGGAAGTTGCAGCATTTTTAATTCCGAAAGATTTGTTGTACAGCCCGGGTTGTATGACTCCGACAGAAATTATCGCTGCTGAAACTGCAGGGGTGACTTTCATTAAATTATTTCCTGGAAACGCTTTGGGACCAGGATTTATGAGTGCCATCAAAGATGTGTTCCCGAATCTGAAATTTATGCCGACAGGTGGAGTTGATACCACGAAAGAAAGTATCGAAAGCTGGTTCAAAGCAGGTGTTTCTGCGGTGGGAATGGGAAGCAAACTTGTAAGCAAAGAATTGATGCTTGCGAAAGATTATGCAACAATTGAAAGTGAAACCAAAAAAGTGCTGGATATCATTCAGACTTTAAAATAAATAAATTGAGTATGAGTTCAGTTAAATCTCTTAAGCCGACGCAATACAGATGGACGATCTGTCTGCTGTTATTTCTCGCCACCACGATCAATTATCTGGATCGTCAGGTTTTATCTCTGACGTGGAAAGATTTTATAGCACCGGAATTTCACTGGAATAACAACGATTACGGAAACATCACTGCATTATTCTCTATATTTTATGCAGTGGGAATGCTTTTCGCAGGAAAATTTGTGGACTGGATGGATACCAAAAAAGGTTTCTTATGGGCCATCGGGGTTTGGTCTGTCGGTGCAGTTTTACACGCCTTCTGCGGAATTGCTACATCAGGAATTCTGACCGGAAACTGGGCAGCTGGTTTTCATGGTTCTAAAGAATTGATTGGAACTGTTTCCAATACATCGGCGATCATCAGTACAAGTGTAACTTTATTCATCTTCGCACGTTTCGTACTGGCAATTGGTGAGGCAGGAAATTTTCCGGCAGCAATTAAAACAACGGCAGAATATTTCCCTAAAAAAGACCGGGCGTTTTCTACCAGTATCTGGAATGCGGGAGCAACGGTTGGAGCTTTGGCTGCGCCGCTTACGATCCCTTTTATTGCCAAATCAATGGGCTGGGAATGGGCGTTTATCATCATTGGAGCTTTGGGATTTGTATGGATGGGACTTTGGGTATTTGTTTACAAAAAGCCACATGTACACAAGAGAGTTAACGAGCACGAACTAACGTATATCAATCAGGATCAGGATGATCTTCCGAATGAAGACACTTCAGTTCCGGAAAAAGTATTTACATTTAAAGAATGTTTCAGCTACAGACAGACCTGGGCTTTTGCCTTCGGAAAGTTTATGACAGACGGTGTCTGGTGGTTCTTTTTATTCTGGACTCCTGCTTATTTAAGTTCGGTGTATGGAATGGATTCCACACAAAGTGCATTGCCATTATTCGTACTGTATATGATTACTCTGCTTTCCATTATCGGAGGATGGCTTCCTAAATATTTTGTTGAGAAAAAAGGAATGAATGCCTACAACGGAAGAATGAAAGCGATGTTGATTTTCGCATTTTTCCCTTTATTGGCACTTTTAGCTCAACCTTTAGGAACGGCAACCTATTGGATTCCGGTTTTAATTATCGGTATTGCCGGAGCGGCTCACCAGGCGTGGTCAGCAAATATATTCTCGACAGTTGGAGATATGTTTCCTAAAAAAGCTATTGCTACCATCACCGGAATTGGCGGAATGGCAGGAGGAATCGGCTCGTTCATTATTAACAAATCTTCAGGAGTTTTATTTGATCACGCTCACAAAGCTTGGTCCACTGTAGATGGAGTTCCGTTATTGGAAAAATATCCTCAATATATAAACGATCGTTTGCCGGACGGTTTCTTTGAACAATTGGAAAAATCAGGAGCCGTAGTTTCAGACGGGATTGACAAAGGATACATGATCATTTTCTCTATCTGCGCAGTCGCTTACCTAATCGCATGGACGGTAATGAAAACATTGGTTCCTAAGTATAAAGTGATCAGTAAATAAATTAAGATTAAAAAAACTAAATTTTCAAAGCATTTTTCTTTACCCAGCCCTAAAGAGAGGAAAAATGCCTTGAAAATTTCATCAAAATTACACCCTTTAGGGCAGGGGAAAATAATTTTGATGAAATTTTATAAGAAAAAATAAACCTTGAAGGTTTGAAAAGAAATTTCAAAGCATTTTTCTTTACCCAGCGCTAAAGGGAGGAAAAATGCCTTGAAAAGTTCATCAAAATAATATCCTTTAGGGCAGGGGAAAATAATTTGATGAAATTTTGTAAGAAAAAATAAACCTTGAAGGTTTGAAAAGAAATTTCAAAGCATTTTTCTTTACCCCAACCCTAAAGGGAGGAAAAATGCCTTGAAAAGGTCATCAAAATTATATCCTTTAAGGCAGGGGAAAATAATTTGATGAAATTTTATAAGAAAAAATAAACCTTGAAGGTTTGAAAAGAAATTTCAAAGCATTTTTCTTTACCCCAATCCTAAAGGGAGGAAAAATGCCTTGAAAAGTTCATCAAAATTATATCCTTTAGGGCAGGGGGAAATAATTTTGATGAAATTTTATAAGAAAAAATAAACCTTGAAGGTTTGAAAAGTTAATCAAAATTAATTTACCCCGACCCCTAAAGGGAGTTAATTTTAATGAAATTTTAAGAGACCAAAATAAATAAGAAGCAAACCAGTTTTACAGAGCTTTTAGCTGAGTAAAACGCCTTTGCGAATTGAAAATATACAGCATAATGTCCAAAAAACCTTTGCGGACTTTGCGTTAAAAAAATCATCAACAGGAAGATGGAGAATCAGACAAAACAACAGTTAAACCGTCAAAACAGCGGTATCGATACAAAACTACCAATCAGAATAGTACAGTTTGGTGGAGGAAACTTCATGCGTGGATTTACGGATTATGTGATTGAAAAATTAAATAAAGAAGCAGATTTCAATGCAGGAATTGTCAACATTCAGCCTACACCAAACGGTTCTGTTCACAAACTTGAAGAACAGGGGAATCTCTACACATTGTTTTCAAGAGGAATCAAAAAAGGAGAAATCATCGATGAGAAATGCGTGATTTCAGCGATTCAGAAATCGGTTAATCCTTATGCAGATTACAATGGCTTTTTAGAGTTGGCTAAAGAAGAAGAACTTGAATTTGTTTTTTCAAATACAACCGAAACAGGAATTGCTTACGACGAAACCGAAAACTCGTACGAAGGTCCGCACAAAAATTTCCCTGCGAAAGTGGCGGTTTTACTTCATGAAAGATACAAGCATTTCAATGGGGCAGCTGATAAAGGTTTAAGAATTATTCCCTGCGAGCTGATTGAAGAAAATGCAATTGTCTTAAAAGGAATTATTTTAAAATATGCAAAGCTTTGGAATTTAGACGAAGGTTTTGCAGAATGGATTGAAAACAGCAATCACTTCCATAATACTTTGGTCGATAGAATCGTTCCGGGTTATCCGAAAGATGATGCTGCGACTTACGAAGACCAGTTGGATTATGAAGATCCGATGATGGTGGTTTCTGAAACATTCTTATTATGGGTGATTCAGGGAGACGAAGATTTAAAGCAGAGAATTCCTTTTGATAAAATCAACGAACAGATCTTGGTGGTGGATGATATTCAGCCATACCGTCTGAGAAAAGTTAGAATTCTGAATGGAGGTCATACGCTGATGTTGGCTCCTGCGATCTTAGCAGGAAAAGAAATCGTAAAAGAAGCGATTGATGACAAGTTTATCGGAACTTTTTTAAGTGATTCTATTTTTAATGAAGTCAATCAGACTTTAGGTTTAGATGAAACTGAATTGAAGGAATTTGCAGAAGAAGTTTTCGACAGATTCAGAAATCCTTTTATCAAGCATCATTTGGCGAGCATTGCATTATATTTTGTTTCTAAATTTAAAGTGAGAGTCGTTCCGAGTTTACTGACTTATGTTGAAAGAAATAATAAACTTCCGTTGAACTTAACGTTCTCTCTGGCAAGTTTAATCAGATTCTATCAGGGAAGTTTTGGTGAAAAATCTCTTCCTCTGAATGACGAAGAAGCCATCGTAAACAGATTCAGGGAAATCTGGAAAAACGAAGATTACGAAATAGTTTCAGAGCAGGCATTAAGCGAAAAACTGTTCTGGGATACCGATCTTACAAAGATTGAAGGCCTGAAAGCCGCAGTAGCAAAAGCATTGTACGAAATCGACCACAATGACATGGAAACTGCTTACAAAAATTTTATTCAATTTTATTCTTAAACGATCATGCAAAAGAAAGTACTGAAAGTAAATCCTAAAGACAACGTTATTGTAGCGTTGTTGGATTTACCTGCCGGAGAATCGGTGCAGCTGGATGGTACAGATTATACGATTCTTAAAGATATTAAAGCAAAACATAAATTCGCTGCCGTAGATTTTGAGGATGGCGACCATATCATCATGTATGGCGTAATCGTTGGAAAAGCCAACCAATCCATCAGACAGGGCGAAGTGATTACCACAGAAAACGTAAAGCACCAAAGTGCAAAAGTAGTCGGCAAAACCGAAACTTTAGGCTGGACTCCACCCAACGTAGACAAGTGGAAAGACCGTACGTTTATGGGCTACCACCGTGAAGACGGACAGGTAGGTACGGAAAACATCTGGCTGTTTTTCCCGTTGGTATTCTGCGAAAACAAGAATATCGAAACGCTGAAGGATATTTTTGAAAAAGAGCTGCTTCACGATAAAGCAAGCAAACATCAATTATTGCTGCGTTCTTTACTAAACGGCGGTGCAACTGTTGAAGTTGAAGAAGAACAACCGGATACAAGAGTATTTAAAAACATCGATGCAAGATTCATCACGCACCAAGGTGGGTGTGGCGGAATCCGTCAGGACGCTGAAGCGTTGGGAAGACTGTTTGCAGGATATGTCAACAACCCGAATGTGGCGGGAGCTACGGTGCTCAGTTTAGGCTGTCAGAATCTTCAGGTACAGATTTTTATGGATTCACTGCACGCGTTGGCTCCAAATAATAAAAAGCCGATTGTCGTTTACGAACAGCAAAAATCAGGAACTATCGATGAAATGCTGACCGGCGTTATCAAAGATTCATATGAAGGTATTAAAAAAGCCAACGAAATAGAAAGAAAACCTGCATCGATCACCAAACTGAACATTGGTTTGGAATGTGGTGGCTCAGACGGTTTCTCAGGAATTTCTGCCAACCCTGTTTTGGGTGAAGTTTCCGATATTATGGCGGCAGTAGGCGGAACAACCATGCTCGCCGAATTCCCCGAATTGTGTGGAGTAGAGCAGGAATTGGTCAACCGTTGCATCAACGATGAAGACGGAGTAAAATTCCTGAAACTGATGAAAGATTTTGAAGCCTCTGTGGTTGCGGCAGGATCAGGATTTGATATGAATCCGTCTCCCGGAAACATCAAAGACGGTTTAATTACAGACGCTATGAAATCTGCAGGAGCATCCAAAAAAGGCGGAGCAGCCCCAATCGTGGAAGTTCTTGATTTTACAGAATACGCCACAAAACCAGGTCTGAATCTGTTGTGTACTCCCGGAAATGATGCCGAATGTACAACGGCTTTAGTCGGTTCAGGTGCGACAGTGGTACTTTTCACTACAGGTCTTGGAACTCCGATGGGAAATCCTATTACGCCGGTTGTGAAGATTTCTTCCAACACGATTTTGGCGGAAAAAATGTCGGACATTATTGATTTCAACGCAGGTACCGTAATCAGCGGAGAAAAAACAATTCCCGAAGCAGCAGACGAACTTCTGGAACTCATCATCAACGTAGCCAGCGGCGAAGTAAAAACCAAGGCAGACGTTCTTAATCAGAATGATTTCATTCCATGGAGACGCGGTGTCTCTCTGTAATGGGTTAATTATATTAAATATTAGGGTTGAAAATGCTTCTTGCTTCGGTGGGGAGCATTTTCTTTTTTTGGTGTGTTTAAAGCTTATGCTTTTCACAATAAACACTACGTTGATATCAATAGAGATGGGCTTTAGCCCGTCTTTCTTGAAATATCAATAATGGCTTTAGCCAAAATTTAGATAATTTAAAGCTTTGACAGTAGTAAAATATTTCCTTCAGGATCTTGCCTAACTCTATATGTAATAATTTTTTGACCAGACGCTGTATATCCTTTAAGATAAACAGTAGACCTAATTTCTAATATATTTTTATCCTTTTTTATATCTAAGGTTTTTATTTTTTCAAAATCGTCTTTAGTCATTTTGTTATTTGTTGATATATCTTTCTTTAGGTTGTCAAGTTCTCTATTTAATCTTAAAAGCAAATTTTTTCTGCCTTCAATATTTGTATCAAAAACGATATTGTCGGAATATATAGCAACATAGTTTCCCATTTGTTTTTTATGTCCCCAATCAAATACATTTGATCCATAAAGTTTTATTTCCCTTCCATTTTTCACAACATTAATTTCATGTTGTTTTTTACTGATTTCATGTTGAATAATTCGATTAGTTTCTTTAAATTTAATTATGTTTTGAAATATAATAGCTTGTTGCTTATTTGTGTTTGTAATTGTATCCTTTGATATTCTTTTGATTGAGCTAATCTCAAAATCTTTATAATTATCAATCAAAATGAATTTGTTGAAATGTTTTTCAATTTTGTTATCAATGCTGCTAGTACAACTTACAACTACTAATAGACATAAAAGTATAAAAATATAAGAGATTTGTTTCATTTTATATTTGTTTTGTGACTGTCGAAATTATACATCAAACTAACGAGTGAAAATTATATGTGTGAATTATAAACTTCAAGTGCTGAGTTTATATTAACGGGCTTACTTTTTGAAATTAAAGTTATGTAGGCAGTTATTTCTTCTATTTGTTCATCAACAATTTTTCTGAATGAGTTTAATTTATTATCATAAATAGCCTCCAAACGATTTACTTCATCGAACATTGGTTCAAATAAATCTTCTTTTGTAATATATACCTCTAAATCAATTAAATTTATATCTGCAGTAATGTATCTTGCGATATTTGAAATTATATTTAAAATTCTTATATATGTGTGCGGATGTGTATTATCCTCAAAATACAAATCTTTTTTTGCGGAAGGAAATTGCAATAGATAAAACAATAAGTTAGAACAGAAAATTGCAGTGATGCCAATAATGCTTTCCTTAATCTTTGATTTTTCAAAAGACTTTACACAATATTCACCTATATGCCGAGCTATGTGAACTGCACTATATGCATCAGCGTCTAATTCTTTATAATGAGAATCTTTTATTTCTCCTTTTAGAATTTTTGATGTTTCTTCAGACATATTAATATCAGTGTGATTATTCTGTAGCAAATGTGCAAACTCGTGATAAAAAGTAAATAAGATTGTAAATTGGAAAATCAATCTTTCAATTTTAATATTTAAATATTCTTCGGTATTTTTGAATACGGTATTAAATTCTATCAGAGTTTCGTTTTCTAGTATTTCATTAATCAAATTCAAAATCAAACCGCGATTAAAAACAATAATGTTGTAATGGTCACTTTTAATAGCGCAAGCATTTAAAGAATCGTAATTACTAAAAAAAAATAAAGGATTTTTAATTTTATATTTTTGTGATTGTGAAGAAAAACTTAATGAAAGATAATCAAATACGTATTGAAATTCATCGTATTGGTCATAATGCCTATAATCGCAGATATTTATTTTGCTCTTTAAAATTTCATTGGTTAAAATTTCTATCTGTGTAAAATATTGGTCTTTCATGAATTTATGTATAAAACAAATGTAATATTTAAACAAACATAGACAAAGAGAATCCAAATATTTTATCTCCGATGTTGCGGATTTGCAATCCGTGACAACAACACACAACAAGTCATCCCATAAAAACCACAAAAACATCTAAAGGGTTATCTAATTCTGCGTAATTTCTGGCACTGCTGAAATAGTAATGCTCCGCTTCTGCCACTATTTTCTGTTTTACAGGATTTTGATGAATATAATTTATCTTTTCTTTAATCCATTTATTTGAAAAAACTTCTTTAGCATGATAGCCATCTTGCCAAACTTTAAATTTTTGCTCTCTGGATAAATGCTCGCAGGATTTTTGAAAATATTGTAGCATCCATTCTTTTCTGCTTTCAGATTCAGACTGCATGGTTTCAATTATTTTTTTTGAAGTAAATTTTTTAAAATCTCTCATGATTTCAGATACCGTATAGGTGCGTCTGCACGACAAAATAAATGGAGGTGGTTTGACATTAAGCATTAGGCAAAAATGGAAAGTCCTTTTTGATTTTGACAATATTTTAAAGAATCTATAATGAACATTTTCTGCGATAACCTTGTAAATATATCAACCCAGCCTACCGTTATGATCGTAATAAAGTACGCTTGATCGATATCTGAAGCTTTGTATTTTGTAGACATATGTGTTTTTATTTAAAAATACAAAATTTTATAATGAAAAGTCACGGATTGAAAATCTGCGACATTGGGTTCACGATTGCAAATCTGCGATAACAATCAGGATTTTATTATTGGAAATTATGAATGCTAAAAACCACCCCGTCAAAAATTCTTTCGAATTTTCGCCACCCCTCCGGAGGAGGGGAATTCTCACATTTAGTATTTATCTTATATTTTCTAAATTTGAATTAAAAATATTCTCTTAAACGTACAACAATTCCCCTCCCTTGGAGGGGTGGATTTTTCAGAAGGAAAAAGACGGGGTGGTTTAAGAAGTCCAGAACTGCGAGCAAAAGCAAAAACACAACACAATGAAAGAAATATTAACCCAAATCAACGGAATTCCCATCCGTAAAAACTTCGTGGAAAAACTTCCATACAATCCAAAATTAAAAGCATTATTAAACGGAAAACGAAAAGCCGGAATTTTAAGTGAAGTAATTTTCTAGAAACAAGTTCGAGCTCGTAGTTTTCATCAGATAGATTTTGACAGACAGCGAATTATTGGAAATTACATTGTTGATTTTTATGTAAAAAAATTGGGATTGGTTATTGAAATTGATGGTTGGAGCCATGATGTAAAACAAGATTATGATGAGATAAGACAAAAGAATTTAGAATCTTTAGGATTGAAAATATATAGAGCTACCGATTTTGATGTGAAGAATAATTTGGGTAGGGTGATGAAAGATTTGGAGGATTTTGTTGTTGAGAATTATGGGTTTTAAAACCACCCCGTCTTAATTTTCTTTGAAAATTAATCCACCCCTCCAGAGTAGGGGAATTCTACGTGTCTACTTTAATGATGATTTGTTTTACAATTCTAAATTTGCAAGATTCATTCCCTATGCGTAACAAAAACTCCCCTCCTCCGGAGGGATGGCGAAAATTCGAAAGAATTTTTGATGGAGTGGTTTAAAGGTGTGAAAACAGATGAAAAATCACTTCCTCTTCGAAGATTTCCTCACACAAATCTTCGGTGCAAGAACAACCTTTTTCTCAATAGATACCCCCGAGGAGTTGTCTTTGATATTGTCTAAAAAAACCTGTCCGGCCATATTTCCCATGATGACAGGGGTCTGATCTACCGAACTCATCGGAAGTTCCATAAACTGGGTGAAAGGTTCATTGGAAAAACCGATGACGGCAACTTCCTGAGGAATTTTAATTTTCCGTTTTTTTAATTCCTGGCACGCACCCAATGCAGCAAAATCACTGGCAGAGAATATAGCGTCAGGAATGGATTTGCTGTCCCACAAAGTTTTTATGGCTTCTATTCCGGCGTCAATTGAACTTCCAGTAGAAATGATATTTTCTTCTTTTACCTGAAATTGATGATCAATTAGGGCTTGTTTATACCCGCTCAGACGTTTTTGATAAATCTCAAGATTCAGATCTCCTGCAAAATGACAGATATTTTTATAACCTTCATCGATCAGGTGTTCTGTTGCGATGTAGCCGCCGCGGTAATCGTCAATCGTCACGGTACTGATCCCGGGAATATCTTTCTTCCGGTCAAAAAAGATAATGGGGGTATTTGTTGTATTTAAAATATGCTGAATATGTTCAGTATCTACTGTGGTTCTTGAAACTGACATGAAAATTCCGTCGACCTGGGCATTTAATAAAGTGCTGAGGTGTTTTTTTTCGGTTAGGACATCTTCATGACTCTGGCAGATGATTACATGATAGCCGTGAAGAGAAAGTTCTTCCTCGATGCCGCGTATGACAGACGAAAAAAAGTTGGTATTGATATAAGGAACAATGATCCCTACGTTTTTAGTCTCGCCGCTTTTCAGGGCTTTGGCAAGATTATTTTGCTTGTAGTTCATTTCCTTTGCGGTTTTCACTACAAGTTCTTTGGTAGCCTGGCTTATTCTCGGGTTGTCGTTCAATGCTCTTGAAACTGTGGCCACACTTACGTTCAGCTTCTTTGAAATGTCATAAATCGTGGCATTTTTCTTTGTCATAGGTATTTCGGGACTACGTTAGTATCTGTTTTCAGAATTATGGTAAATTTAATCAAATTAAGTATATAATAGATCGGAAACCCTGTTTTTTGTGGTAATATCATAAATAATAGCAATAATGATCCTTAAAGTTTACATAATATAAATTTTAGTTTTAAAAAAGTATTCAGTTTTTTTTGGTAACACGATAACCGATAGTATTGAATGACAGATCTGGAAATATACATTTATTGACATCAAAATTGGAATGTATTAATTATGCTATTTTTGTATTTTGAAACACAGATATTATATAATGGATAGTCTCTTACCTTTTTTCCTGGCAATGGTTGCCGTTATCGTTATTCTTAACATGTTTGCGGCCAAACTGAAGATAGCGTATCCTATTTTACTGGTTATCGGAGGACTCTTCATAAGTTTTATTCCGGGATTGCCGTTGATAAGAATAGATCCTGATTTGATCTTTTTTATTTTTCTTCCTCCGTTATTATTTGAGGCAGCGTGGAAAATTTCTTTTAAAGAAATGATGAAATGGTGGCGGATTATAGGGAGTTTTGCATTTTTGGTGGTTTTTTTTACAGCATTATCGGTTGCGCTTATTACCAATTACTATATTCCCGGATTTACGATTGCTTTAGGTTTTTTATTAGGAGGAATTGTGTCTCCTCCGGACGCAGTAAGTACCGGAGCAATCACCAGATTTGTAAGTATTCCCAAGTCAACTTCTACGATTCTTGAAGGGGAGAGCCTGTTGAACGATGCTTCATCTTTAATCATTTTCCGTTTTGCCCTTGTCGCAGTAGGAACTGGGCAGTTCGTCTGGCAGGATGCTGCGGTGAGTTTCTTTTGGATGATTATTGGGGGTGTGGGGATTGGTTTGCTGTTGGGCTGGCTGTTTGTGAAAGCCCATAAAATTCTTCCGACTGATGCACCTTCTGATATTGCATTGACAATTATTGAGCCGTATGTGATGTACTGGATTGCCGAAGAGCTTCACAGTTCCGGAGTTCTGGCAGTCGTTGCCGGAGGTCTTTATATGTCGGCAAGGCGATTAAAGTTTCTCAACAGTACAAGCCGGATTCACGCCTACAGCGTTTGGGAAAGTCTGATCTTCATTTTGAACGGCATTGTCTTTCTCATCATCGGGCTTGAACTTCCTGAAATTGTAGATGGATTGCGGGAAGATCATATTCCTTTGGAAACTGCCATCGGATATGGTGTTTTGGTAACCGGAATCTTGATAGCAGCAAGGATGATCAGCTCCTATGCGGCTTTGATTTCGACAATGATTTTCAGGCCCAGTGTACAGCCACATGCTTCTTCCCGGACACGGCGTTGGATGATGCCGCTTTTATTAGGATGGACGGGAATGAGAGGAGTCGTTTCTCTCGCTGCCGCTTTGGCAATTCCAGTGACTTATGGCAACGGTGAGGCTTTTCCACACAGAAATCTTATTCTGTTTATTACGTTTGTCGTTATCCTGCTTACGCTTTTGCTACAGGGGCTTACTCTGCCGTATATCATTAAAAAGACAGGTTTTTTCGATGGTGTTTTTAATGAAGAAAATGAAAATTTAACCAGGCAGAAAATAAAAAAAGACCTGAAGCGACATATCTATCAGTTTCTCAAAGCGAAATATGAAACCGAACTTAAAGATCATGCAGGTCTTGAAATGTTCCTCAAGCATTGGGAAGAACGCACAAAAGCTACCGATGACAGCTGGATGAATGAGAAAACAAAGGTTATTTTTGTAGAGATGCTGGAAGTACAGCGCGAATTTCTAACAGAACTTAATAAAGATCCTAAAATAAGCGAAGAGATCATCCGGCAGCAATTGTTTCAGATTGACCTTGAAGAGGAACGGTTAAAAATGATATAAAATAACCTCAGTTCGGGATAAGGCTCCATAAAACGCAAAGCTAAAAAATATTTACAAATTGATTTTTAAATATTTAAAATAGGTAAAGGCGTGAAACTTATCAAGGTAATATAAATTTTGTATCGCTTTGACAAACGATGTGGTATTATTTAATCTGAAAACGCTTAAAAGCAATGTTTCTTCTTTGCGATAAAATAACATTATTTAAAAAATCAATTATTTAAAAAATTGTTATTCTACACTCAGGTTAAAATGCAATTAAATTTAAATGAATGTCCGTAGTTAGTATAACTTAGTTCTTAACGGTTTGTTTGTCATTCCGGAGGAATCTCAACACACTGAAAATAAATCAGCTTAGATTCCTCCGGAGATCATAGATTCGACATAGTCAATGAAAAACTGAATGATAATTATAATGTATGATTAAAAATGGACATTCATATAAATTTATTACAGAAATATGAATTAAACGGCTATTCTGCTTTTTAAACTGACAGTGATTTAATATATTTTCCTTTAGTCGTAGAATTACGACATAAAATCGTAGAATTACGACAATTTTCGAAATAATGGATTAAAATTTTTAATAATAGATTTTGCGTAATTATCTTTGAGTATACAAAAAACAAATCAAATATTATTCACGATTAAAATTTATTTATCATGGCAGCAAATTCAAGAGGAATCTTAAAATTCAACGGTAGTGAAGGACAGAAATTACTAAAGCTGAACTACAGCGTATCAAGATCCACAGACGTATCCGGAAGGGTAGCGTCAGATCCGTCCAACGCACTGATCAAATTAACGATCGAAGCAACAGAGAAATCTGACATTCTGGAATCTTTACTGAACGGAAAATATAAACCGACCTCAGGTGAAATCACGTTCAACAAATCTCACGAAGAAGGAACGCTGATTACTTTAAACTGGGAAAACGGATACGTTATTCAGCATGAAGTAGACTTCGATGCAGTGGATGAAAACTCGATGCTGATCAGCTTTGTGGTGAGTGCAGAAAAGATCAACTACGGAAACTCCGCTTACGAAGGAATCTGGCCGAAAAACTAAAAAAACAAACTTTTAAGCATTATACTATACAAAGTAAAGACTGTCCGCAAGACGGTCTTCTTTGTCTTAAAAGTTTGTCATGCCAACTGAATTGCCTTCCATTAATGAGTATACGCTCAACCTTTCCAGCACTTCAGATGCCGGAAGGATTTGCCGACAAAAAACTCTGTTAAAACCAGTTTTAATGTAAGCTGTTTATAAAAGGTAATCAGTTTCTGTTTCACTGCAGAGGATGCAGATTTCCAAATATTTAAGAAAAGTTAAAATTAAAAATTTATCGCTAAAACAAAGTGTAAATACATAAAATTTAATAACTTTAAACCACCACACAATCTACGCATATGAATATTTCAGAACCAGGCATGGGCGGTTTCCGTCCCTCCGAGAATGCAGAAGGAATCTCTTCGAACCATCACACCGGGATCAACCGGTTGGTTAAATTATCATTGGTGATAGAAGGCCGGGTGATCAGCTATTACAAACATTTTAAACTGACCCAGAGTTCCCGTCGTCATCACGAGTTCAGTCTGACATTGGCGCACGATACCCTTGGAGACCGTCAGAACCATACCTTAGAAGAAGCGAATAAATTTTTAGGGAAAAGGCTCACGGCTGTAATTTCCTATAAAGACATTGAAAAAAGTCCTGAACGCACTTTTGTTGGCGTGATCACGGGAGTAGGATTCAGCCAGGAGAGGATGAGTCTTGGGAATATCGTATTATCGGGTTACAGTCCGACTGTATTACTCGACGGAGCGCCTCATATCCAGAGCTTTGGAGGCAGTCAGCCGGTGAACATGGGGATTATTGCAGAAGAAGTGATTAAACAGGGTCTTGACAGAAGCCGTTTCGATATCAGGATCGATGCGAATGATTATTCCCAGATTGTCTACAGCAGCCAGTATGATGAGACGCATTACAATTACCTGGCACGAATGGCGGAAGCGTATGGTGAGCAGTTTTACTATGATGGTGAAGTCCTTCACTTCGGGAAGCTTCCACCGCAGAACAAACCCATCAGGCTGACCTATGGGAGCAGTGCCAACGATATCAGGGTTGAACTCAAAGCAGTACATACCAAACCCCAGTTCTACGGTTATAACAGCAGCAGGAATGAAAAGCTTACTTCGGGGAGCACACCGATCCAGCATGTTGGTGATTTGGCTAAAACTGCTTATCAACATAACGAAAATATCTATAAAACTCCATCCTTACAGGTAGCTCCGATAAAAGCGACCACCCATCTGGATGTTGAATATTCGCAGAAGAGCACTTCGGGAAGTGAGGGCGTGAATGTTTTCAATATCTCAGGCTCCACGACGGTTCCCTTTCTTCATCCGGGCTGTGCGGTGGATATCGAGATGCGAAAACCGGATACGAATGAGACCTCGTATTTCACGAGGATCATGATCACAGAAGCGACGCATGAAATAGACACCATCGGACATTACACAGGAAGCTTCGATGGGATCGCTTCCGATACAGGCTTTTTACCCAAGCCTGAATTTACAGTTCCTATCGCACAGCCCCAGCTGGCTACGGTGATCTCGAATACGGATCCCGAGGGTCAGGGCAGGGTTCAGGTTAGATTCGACTGGCAGACGAATGATACGACGCATTTTATCAGAATGATGAGTCCTGATGCAGGAGGAACAGATCAGATCACGCAGAACCGCGGCTATGTTGCGATTCCGGAGGTAGGAGATCAGGTGATGGTAAACTTCGTTCACAATCATCCCGACCGACCATTTGTAATGGGAGGAATGTTCCATGGAGGCATAGGATTGGGAGGAGGCATGGACAACCGTGTGAAATCAATCCAGACGAGAAGCGGTCACCGGGTAGTCTTCACGGAAGATGAAAGCATCATCATCACGGATAAATCAGGAAATGAGATCCATCTGGACACGACGGGAAGCAATATCAATATCACAGCACCGGAAACTATTAATATTACTGCAAAAAATATGAATATCAATATTGCTGAAAATATTACAACAACAGCGGGAATGAACATTTCAGAAACGGCAGGAATGAATAAAAACACAGGAGTGGGCATGCTAAATATGCTTTCGGTAGGAACAGACTTTATTACCAATGTAACCGGAAAAATGACAGAATTTATCCAGGGAAACAAAGAGTCTCATACTGATAAAGACAGGCTGAGAGTCGCTAATGGTAAAATAAGTAATCAGAGTCAGGGAGTATTTGAGCAGCATTCTCAGAAGGAAATAAAGAATAACTCTGCTGAAATTTCAAAAAATCATTAATACGATATGAGCAAGGAATCTTATATAGGGGGAGATTATATTGAAACGACCGGAGGTTCAGCAAAAAATTTCGCAGGAGCAAATATAGAAAACTCCTCTCTTGCGAATCAGTTTACACAAAAAGGAACTGATTCCGGAGTTACCTACAATGTAAACGAGGCAGCACCAAAAATAGAAGGTGGCAGTTTCGGTTTGTCTTATATTATTGTAGTAGGCACTCAGAATTACAGTTCAAGTACAGCAAGAAATCTTTTATTTCAGGGAGTAGGAGAAGGAAGTAAAATGATGTTTGTTCATCAGGCATTACGTAGAATGAGAATGAACAGAGGAATAAAATTTGATTTTTTATTATGCATAACAGGATATTCGTCAAAACAGAGAGCTGCGATTAAAGAAGCTGTAGAAAGTAAATTCAGAGGGAAATATATTGAGGTGACCAGCGCAGGAGAAATAATTAATTATATTAATACAGGAGATAAGGGAAATTCTGCAAATATTTCGGAAGAAAGAACTAATAAAAAAATTCAGCAGCTTTTATTTTACAGTCATGGTGTTGTCGGGGAGATTTCACTCGGATTAGCTCCAATTGGTGCAGATATAACGCCCTATTCATTCGAAAAAGAACAGGCAGAAAAGTTAAGCAAAGAGGCATTCTCTACCGGAGGCAGTATCTACCTGTATTCATGCAGAGCAGGAATTGGCAACAGCTCGATTGATAAAACAATTTATATAGATCCATCAGGAAGTAAAGTTGATGTAAACAATCGATATAATATTCTTTCTTCTGAAAGTATTGCACAAAAAGTTGCTAACAGTTCAAAGGTGAAAGTGTACGCGTATCTGAAAAGAACGGATTATGAAAAAACACTTTTTACCACAGACGAGCTGTGTTTTTCTGATTATATGAAAGCAAGAGCCGGGAATAAAACTTCAGTTGGTAATAAGAGATGTGGAAGTACGTATTCTCACCTTTTGGATCAGGAAAAAGAATTAACGGAACAGGAAAAACAACGATGGAGAGAATGGTCAGCTATTGAAGCGAATATGGTGAAAATCGACGATGCATGGTTTGATCCTGATGGAGCCAGACATAATGTCGGTGCTGCACCGAGTCCCGAAGGAGTTCCTGATGATATGAGAACCTTTAATCCTCAGTAATTATGAAAAAAAAGAATATTTTTATCGGAATAGTATGTCTTTTAATGATCCCTGTAATAATTTTAGCGAAAAATGTAATGATGAAAAACTGCGACTGCAAAACTGAAAACGGATACGAAGTTATTGGTTTTGGAGGAAAACCTATTAATGTAAATGACAAGATTGAAAAGAAAGGATATAAATGCTTATCCGAATCTCTGTTGTGGAATCCAAATCCTAAAAAATTATCACAAGACCAACTAAATCAACTTCGTAAAGAACTTCCGGAATGGGCAGCAAAGAATGTTGAAAATTTTTCAGAAAAAGATAAAATATCTTTGTTGAGAGATCTTTCTCAGTGGGATAATGAGGAATTCATGAAAAAATTAGAATACAAATTCTCATATTTTGGAAAACCTGCAGCTGAAGAAATTCCTGTTTATGCTTTTAAAATAAACAATACGAGTGTGTATTTTCCAAACTTTACAGATGAATATGCTGTGTATGGCAAAAAAGATAAATTTGGGTTTGAATATTTTCCTGCTATTCAAAAACCAAATTATCAGATTATTGAAAATGAAGAATGGATAGAGACAGAAGTTAAAACCAAATAATATTTAATTTATATACCATCTATCTGTCCGGATAACTCTTTAACAGATTAAAATCAGTTTTTAGTATCATGCAGAACCAATGAACTATACTTCATGATGTATTAGGATTTAAAAATATAATGTGCAAGGTCATTAAGGTACAATTTCATATTGTGTAAGATCATTATTTCCGAAGATATCTTGCTGAATTTTTTCAGCAAGGCGAAATGTTTTTTCAGCTGAAGTGTCTGTGCTGATCCTTATATAAGGTATTCCTTTATTTATTTTTTCTTCAGTCTGAAAACTGTTTTCTAATGCAAATTGCTTTATTTTTTCATAATAGGGAATTTGGGATTCTGTTACAGCTTCATATTCGATATCCAGATTGCTTTTGTTCTTCCGAAAATAAATACAGTCATTTCCATTGGAATAGATCCCGATGAAATCAAATTCAGTTTTGTCTTCCGAAAATGCTTTTAACTCGTAAAGAAGCTGATGCATTTGAATCTTTTTTGCAATAAAATCATCTTTAATGTTTTTTATGTTGCTAATAATTTTAAAATGCTGAAAAATAGATTTAAAGATGTTCATAAAGCATAAGATATATAGTTTATATAACAAAGTTAAAAAAAAGAGCACCAAAAAAATCTTGGTGCCTTTAATAAACTAATGATAAACTGAAGTGTATTTACTTTTCCCAAACCTTTTCGATTTCCTCTAAAGATTTGCCTTTGGTTTCAGGAACCCATTTCCATACAAAGAACAGGGAAAGAACGCTCATCACCCCGTAAAATCCATAAGTGAATGCTCCGCTGAATTCCATCATAAAAGGATATGTTGAAGAAATCAGATAGTTTGCAGCCCATTGTGCCGCAACAGCAATTGCAATTGCACTTCCTCTGATTTTATTAGGGAATATTTCGGAGATCAGCACCCAGCAGATCGGCCCCCAGGACATCATAAATGAAGCCGTGTAAACAATAATAAAGACCAAAGTGGCAATTCCGATAATTTGATAGTAGGATAAAATTGCAATTGCAAACATCCCAATGGCCATACCTACTGAACCTACAATCAATAAGGGTTTTCTTCCCCATTTGTCGACTGTGAAAATTGCAATGACCGTAAATACAACATTCACCAATCCCATGACAACAGTCTGCAGCATAGAGGAATCTTTATGAACGCCCATACTTTCAAAAATTCTCGGAGCATAATACAAGGCGACGTTAATTCCGACAAACTGTTGGAAAACCGATAATAAAATTCCAATCACAATAACTGTTTTTCCGAATGCGAAAATTTCACTTTTGTGCTCAGCTACGGTACTTTTTATTTCAGAGAAAATTTCTTTTCCACGTGCTTCACCATTGATTTTTGTTAAAATTTTAAGCGCTTCTGCATCTTTATTAACGAATGTAAGGTAACGTGGAGTTTCAGGAACGAAGAACAGAAGTATTCCGAATAAAGCAGAAGGTATGGTCAATGATAAAAACATATATCTCCATCCGATCTCGTTGATCCATTCCACGGTTTGCCCGCTTGCAATTCCCCAGTTTACAAAGTAAACGACCAGCATCCCGAAAATGATGGCAAACTGATTTAAAGAAACCAGTTTGCCACGGATTTCGGCAGGTGCAATCTCACCGATGTACATTGGACAGACCGCCGAAGCCAATCCAACACCAATTCCACCGATGATTCTGTAAAAATTAAATGCCAGCAGAACACCCATTGAGTGTTCGCCGTGTTTGAAAAATAAAAATTCAGGATATGCTGCTCCCAAAGCACTGATAAAGAATAAGAATGCAGAAAGCATCAATGATTTTTTTCTTCCCAGTTTTGTAGAGATTATTCCGGAAACAGCGCCGCCGATGATACATCCGATCAATGCGCTTGAGATGGTTGCTCCATGTGCGAGTGAACTTAATCCTAAAGGAATGATCAGATATTCCTGGATCGATTTTTCAGCCCCTGAAATTACAGCAGTGTCATATCCAAACAAAAGTCCTCCCAAAGTGGCAACAAGTGTCAGTACAGTCACGTACAGCATATTAATCTGTGCTTTTGTTCCTGAAGAATATGTAGGACCGGAATCTATTATTTGCATAGTTTGATTTAGTTTTAATTGTTAAAATTTTTGAAACATGATATTTTTTTAAACCGCAAAAAAGTAAAAGGAATTTGCTGCATTTAGCTATTCAAAAGATGGCAAAACGAATATTTTAACAAGTTTTTTACATTTTGCAGACTTTTGAATAGCTGTTTTTTAGATTATTTCTTTTAAACCTTTTGCGGTAAAAGAAAATAGTCAATTGTCATCATGTTTCTCATTAAATTATAAATACTGATTAATAATACTCTCAAGATATTCCTGCTTTCCGCTTTCCCTGCCTACTTCCCCAAGTCCTTGAGCGTAAGTGGCAAGGTCATTCAAAGATAAATTTCCGTTTTCGAAATCTTTACCTTTTCCGCTGTCGAATGAAGAATATCTGTTGGTTCTGATCTCAGAATATTTTGATTTTTCTAAAATAGCATCTGCAGCTAAGAATGATCTTGCAAAATTGTCCATTCCACTGATGTGAGCGATGAAAATATCTTCCAAATCTGTGGAATTTCTTCTGATCTTAGCGTCAAAATTAACGCCTCCACCCTGGAAACCTCCGGCCTGGATGATTACAAGCATTGCCTGAGTCATTTCGTAAAGATCAACCGGGAACTGATCTGTATCCCAGCCGTTTTGATAATCCCCTCTGTTGGCATCAATACTTCCCAATACATTGTTGTCAGCTGCAACCTGAAGTTCGTGCTCGAAAGTGTGCTGTGCTAAAGTAGCATGATTTACTTCAAGATTTAATTTAAAATCATCTAATAGATCATACTGACGGAGAAAATTTAAACATGTTGCCGCATCAAAATCGTACTGGTGTTTTGTCGGCTCCATTGGTTTTGGTTCGATGAAGAAAGTTCCTTTGAAGCCCTGAGCTCTTGCATAGTCTTTAGCTAAATGTAAGAATTTCGCCATATGCTCCTGTTCACGCTTCATATTCGTGTTGAGAAGTGACATATAACCTTCACGGCCGCCCCAGAATACATAATTCTCACCGCCTAATTTAATCGTTGCATCCAAAGCATTTTTCACCTGCCCACCCGCATAAGCCAAAACGTCAAACGAAGGATTGGTCGCCGCTCCGTTCATAAATCTTGGGTTCGAGAAGCAGTTTGAAGTTCCCCAAAGTAATTTAACACCGGAAGCTGCCTGTTTTTCTTTGGCGTAGTCTGTAATGAATTCTAATCTTTTTGTAGATTCTGTAAAATTGTCTGCTTCGTCAATCAAATCATAATCGTGGAAACAGTAATAAGGAACCCCAAGTTTCGTGAAAAATTCGAAGGCAGCATCCATTTTTTCTGTTGCTCTCTCTTTAGCATTGGAAGCCGTTAACCAGTCAAATTGCTGAGTTCCTGCTCCGAATGGGTCTCCACCTGTTGCACAGAATGTATGCCAGTAAGCAGAAGCGAATTTAAAATATTCTTTCATCGTTTTTCCCCGAACTATCAGATTCTCATCATAAAATTTGAATGCTAGCGGATTGTCTGATTCTTTTCCTTCAAACCTGATCTTTTCTATTCCTTTAAAGTACTCTTTGTTTCCTGTTGTAACTGCCATTATTTTGATTTTATATTTTATTGGTTTTATATCTTTATGTAGGGTGTTGAATTATAATTCATGACTGAATGCAATTGCTGTCAGTTATTTAAAACAGACTCCAGTTTATTTTTCCACCTTGAGTAGCTTGCGCTGTATTGATCTATGTTTTTAAAATCTGGAGTATAGGTGTGGGTGATATCTTTCTCCGTTAAGATGTCATTCAGGGTATCAAATGCTCCCGCACCCATTGCTGCTGCTCTGGCAGCTCCGGTAGATCCTGTCGTATCAAAAATTCTGATTTCAGTATCCAGCAATGTTGCAATCGATTGCGCAAATAATGAAGAACGGAATAAATTGTCACCTCCTGCTTTAATAATTCCTTTTTGTAAACCGTCATTCATCAGAATTTCAGTTCCGTAAACAAAAGAGTAGGCGATTCCTTCCAATCCGGCTCTGAACATATGTGTGCTTTTGTGACGGTTGAAATTGACATTGTACGTGGAAGAACCGATATCTTTATTTTTTAAAACTCTTTCAGCACCATTTCCAAAGGGTAACACAATGATTCCGTCTGATCCGATGGGTATCTGTGAAGCCAGATCATTCAGTTCCTGATAAGAATGTCTTTTCTGATCAACCTGATGTCTTAACCAACTGTATTGAATTCCCGCACCATTTAAGCAAAGCATTTTTCCGATTCTTGGCTGTTCTTGAGTATGATTGATATGAGCGAAATTATTCACCCTAACTGGCTCTTTAGAATAAACAGTATCCGTTACTCCGTAGACTACTCCTGAAGTTCCACCGGTAGCAGCGATTTCTCCGGGATTCATTACGTTAAGTGATAAAGCGTTATTCGGCTGATCTCCGGCTCTGTAGAGAATAGGAATTCCCTCAGGCAATCCGCTTTCTTCAGCACCTTGTTTCGAAACAACACATTGTTCAGTAAAATTATCCACCACTGCTGATACGAGAGATTCGTCAATTTTCCAATGATTTAATAATGTTTTTGATGCCTGATGTTTCTGAAAATCCCAGAGAACCCCTTCTGATAGACCGGTTACCGTAGTAGTAGCTTCTCCACTCAGTTTTAAAGCAATAAAATCTCCGGGAAGCATAAACTTCCAGACCTTATCGTACACCTCGGGTTCGTTTTCTTTCACCCACTTCAGTTTTGAAGCGGTAAAATTTCCCGGAGAGTTCAACAGTTTGTTCATACAAACTTCCTCTCCCAAATCATTAAATGCCTGATCACCGGTTTCGACTGCGCGACTGTCACACCAGATAATTGACGGACGAAGAACCTTCTTGTCTTTGCCAACCAAAACCAGTCCGTGCATCTGATAAGAAATACCGATTCCTCTGATCTCGTTTTTATCGGTTTGGCTTTCTGCAATCACTTTTTGGGTCAGAACACGAAGATTCTGCCACCACTGTTCCGGATCCTGTTCTGCCCATCCGATCTTTGGAGAATCAATAACCATCTCACTTTCCGGATATTTTGCATGGGCTATTACCTTACCTTTTTCATCTACAATAGAAGCCTTTATTGATGAGCTTCCGACATCATATCCTATAAACTTCATTAATATTCAATAATTGTTAGCCTCTAAATGTAACAATTTTGTAATAAAACTTGATTTTTTTTATTTACAACATATTTTTTTATGATATAAAAGCTCTATAATGGTTTGTAATTAAGCTTTTTGTATATGTTGACTTATCTTATTTTTTATGATAAGGTTGTTTGATTTGGTCCGTTTTTACGATGACACTTACTCCTGAAAAGATAACGTAAATATCAATTTCGGTAAATCGATTACGTAAAAGTTAATTTTCAAATGTTTAAAATTCATTATCAGAAATAGTATATTTTTGAATATAAATACAAAAAACTGTGTGAAAAATACTGGAGATGGTACTTATACTGTAAAGAAATTATCTAAATTCAGATCTGCTGTTCATAATGTGAACTATCTTTTGGATTGGATTAGAATTTAATACGAATATTTTTAGTCGAAAATGCTGAAAATTGCAGTTTCTGCTCAGAAAATGAAATTGCTTCGTGAATTTTAATCGTATGTTGTTAATGAAGGAGAATTAAAATATAAATTTTTTAATTATATAGTATCTGAGAATGCGTATGAACAATGCATAAAAAGCACTAATTAATCAGAAAAAATTAACAGGATGAAAAATATTTATAATAAGGGAACTTTCAGAAACTTCGAACGGGGAAAAATCGGATCCTATTTAAAAAAGCATGGAAATAAAAAATGGAGAAGAACAGAAAAATCACAGATCGAAGATCATCTCAGTGAAACCATTAAATTCTTTAAGCAAAGAAGAAAAAGACGGAAATTAATCTGGGTAAAGATCACCAGAGAAATGTATGGTTGGACCTCTTCTGATTACAGAAGCTTTTATTCAGAAAAATCTTTTAACGATTCAATAAAAAGAGCATATGTAACGAGATATTTTTTAATCAGGGACAAGACAAACAAAAAATGATCAACTGCATCGATATTCGAATCCATTGCGCTCATAAATTTATTTTCAATAACCACCCGGAATTTTTCAGGATATAAAAAGAGCTCTACAGATTTGTAAAGCTCTTTTTAATTATATAAATTAATTTTTATTAAATCACCTTCAAAGCTGCTTCCAAAGCCAATTCAATCATGGGTTTTAAAGCTTTTTCTCTTTCGTCTGCCGAAATAAATTCTTTGGTCGGAATGATATCCGAAACGGTAAGAATAGTCGCTGCATTTTTACCTAAATGCTTAGCATTGGCAAACAGACCGAAAGCTTCCATTTCCACTGCCGGACAATTGTATTTCGTTGCGATTGCCGGAGTTTCGGGATCTTTTCTGTAAAAAATATCGCTGCTGTGGATGTTGGTCGCTTTAGCTTTTAGAGATAATTCTTCAGCCGTTTCATTGATGAAGTCAAAAATATTTCCCTGATGAGAAAAAACTTCTTCTTCGAATCCCCATGCATATTTTGCATAAGTACTTTCACTGGCCGCGTTTTCTACATTAAGAATATCGAATAATTTCACATTATCCGAATATCCGCCGCAAGTTCCGATTCTTATAATAGTGTCAACTTCATATTCTGTGTACAGTTCAAAAGAGTAAATTCCGATGCTTGGGAAACCCATTCCACTTGCTCCTACAGTGATTTCTTTACCTTTATAAATTCCTGTATAATAAAAAATACCTCTGGTCTGGCTTACCAGTTTTGCATTTTCAAGAAAATTTTCAGCGATATATTTTGCACGAAGCGGATCGCCCGGTTGTAATACGACTTTCGCTATTTCTCCTTTTTTCGCACTGATGTGTACACTCATAATATTATTTTGAATGGTGCAAAGATAATAAATATGTGAAAAGTGAAAGGTCAATTAACCACGTTCGTATTTTTTTGGAGCAATTTCCTGCTTTCCGTTTCAATCTTTTTTGAAAAAAAGGATTTTCACTGCAATCGGGGCTAAGATGGAGGGATTCCATTAGGAGTGAAGTAACTTTAGGATACCTGTATGTTTTCGTCTATTTTAATTAACCATTAACTTGCATCGTAAAATTGATATTTCACAAATAATATTTTCTATTTTTGTTAGATGATGAAAACCGGATTCCCATTTTTAGACACTTTGTTTCTTCTTAGAAAAGAAGGAACACTAACCATTTTTTCGGAAATTAAATGGATATCTCCAAAAGAAGAACAGGATACTGCAGATTATCTTGAATCCGAATTCGAAAAAGAGCGATTGGAATTCTTCTCCGATAAAATAAGCTGCGATCGGAATACCGCGGTTTGGGCGGCAAAAGTTTTATATCACAGTGCACAACTGCATTTGATAAGAGAGAATACGGCAAAAGATGTAAACCAATTGATTCCATTATATAAAAATATACGAGATATTTCTTCAATTTTGTCGGCGGATTTATCATTAAGGTTTTTACCACAAATTATTTATGCTTTAAACGACGCAGATACTGAAGACCCGGTAATCAAAATACTGAAAAGTATTTTACAGCAATTTCATTATTCGGGAATTGGATATGACTTGGATTTGGCAAATATCAATTGGGAAGAAGAATTAAAAGACAAGACTTACCAAAAATTATATCTCGAAAGAATTGTAGATAAGAAAGCATACAGTCTCGCAGAAGTTCCCTACATCCATCAATTGCTCACTGCAGAATTTGGAATGTATAAAGATGTTTTCTGGAAGGAACTAAAAACAATAGGCAGTTCATAATGAAAGCCAGGGAGTTGAGATAGCGAAAGCATAAAATAAGCTCTGTCATATTCAGTGTGGATAAGGCAAAATCCCTAAAGGGCGTCATCAAGCTTATCTTTTTGTATTTTGTAGCTGAGTAAAATCACAGATTCGACAAAGTCAGAAGCGGTTTTGGACGAAAAATAGGCAGAACAATATTAAAAATCTTTGCGCTCTTTGCGTTTAAAAATTAATTAAAATCAATGATTCAAAATATAGAAAAATTAAACATGGTACTTACCTATGTCAAAGACACTTTTGTCGGTAAAAATGATGTTGTCGATTTACTCGGAATATGTCTGCTGGCAAGAGAAAATGCGTTTCTGTACGGTCCTCCCGGGACTGCTAAATCTGCGATCATCAGGACTCTGGCCAAAACAGTAAAAGACGGAAAGAACTTTGAATATCTGTTAACACGTTTCACTGAACCCAATGAGATTTTCGGGCCTTTCGATATACGGAAACTGAAAGAAGGGGAGCTTTTAACCAATACAGAAGGAATGATGCCTGAGGCATCAATGGTTTTTCTGGATGAAATTTTCAATGCCAACTCTGCGATTCTCAATTCACTGCTGACCGCTTTGAACGAAAAGATTTTTAAAAGAGGAAAAGAAACAAAGCATCTCCCTGCCTTAATGTTTGTTGGAGCAAGTAATGTTCTTCCCGAGGATGAAGCACTGAATGCACTATTTGATCGTTTTCTCATCAGAATCAATGTAGACAATGTCAATCCCGATCTTCTTCAGCAGGTACTTTTGGCAGGAAGAAAACTCGAAAATAATGAGGAAACAGACTCGCCTGAAGTTCTTTCCCATGAAATTAAAGAACTTCAGCAGCTTTGCAGAACCGTAGATTTAAAACCAATCTATGAAGTCTATTTAAATACGGTTATTAACCTGAGAAACACGGGAATTGCAATTTCAGACCGTAGAGCCGTTAAATTGCAGAATCTTATCGCCGCAAGTGCCCTGATCTGCGGAAGAAATGAAGCTGTTCTTTCGGATCTGTGGGTTTTAAAGCATATCTGGGATACCGAAGAACAGATCGAAATTCTAGAAGGAATTATCAACCGAACGATTGAAAAAGATGACCATCCGAAATCTCATCCGCAGGCATTGCAGAATAAAGCTCCGAATCCTGAAGAATTAATGAAAGACGTGAAAATTCTGATCGGTCAGTGGGAAAGCGGCAGCCCGGGTTTTGAAGAACAAAATGTGATCAAAGATAAATTAAGATACCTTCAGACCCGCTGCGACTGGGTGGGCAACCCTGAGCAAAAAAAATACATCCAACAGGAAATAGAAAGTTTATGGAAGAAGATTCTTCATACCACATAAAAGAATTTTGGGCAGAACTTCCCCGTACGGATGAAGATTTTTTAGGTTCAGTCCGGGATTGGAAAAATGTTCATATCGCAATGGAAGATGAAGTCATCTGGTTAAAAGGTTTTACCGAAGAACAGGCTCTGTCGCCGAAAATCAAAGTCCTGCCAAATTTCGTTTTATATGAATTGAGAAATGGGCTTTTGTTTAAAATAGCAGCGTTGGTTCCTTCTAAAAAGGTAAGGACGGCATTGCTCTGGATAACCATTGATAAAGCACTGAAACTGACTTTTCCTATTTCTAATAATAATTTTTTCGGAATTGATGAAAAAGTTGAAGTTAAATTAAAAATGAGCGAAGAGGAGAAGACTGCAACTGCTTTGTTATGTTCCATTGCTGACATTAAAGAACAAATTGCTGCCCTGCCGAAATTCAAACTGGAAAGGCTGGATTGGGTTGTAATAAATGACAAAGCATTAATCATGGGTACGCCTTTACTGAGTTTTCCCGGAAAAACATATTGGAGCAAAGACGGGCATCTTTTGCCGGCGGGTTTTGATTTTGAGTACAAAAATATGAGCTCTCTGCTTCAGAGAAAATATAATGCAACCCGTGAAAAATGGCTTTTATGGAATGAAGACGGAAGTGTTTTGCATCTTCATAAAGAGGATTTCAAAACATTGTCCTTAAGCTCATTTCGCCTGACTGAAAAATCAAAAGAATGGATTTAAAAGATTATTTTCAATCTTACAGGGATTACTTCTGGGAATGGAGTACTGACCATGATGTGTCAGACAGTTCAGCGTATTCCATAAATAATGTAATATATTTTCCAAAAGTAGGCTCTACCGTTGTTTACAGAGTGTATCTCATCGAAATTCTGAAAGAGCTGCAGCTTCAGGGTTGGCCTCCGCTTGGTGCATTACTATTGGTTCTTTATGCAACGCAGGACGGATATACACAAATGCAAAAATTACTGGATGAGCTTAAAATCTATGTGGTTCGCGAACAGACAGAACAGTTGTTTTCTGATGCAGTTTCTTTTCTGACAAAGCTTGAGAACTTAGGCAAAAGTTATAAAACAGGACAAAGCAGGCTGGCGTTGATCCAAACTGTTTTTACAGATAACAGCGTTTCATTATCTGTTCAGAATTCCGAAATATTATACAGAAGGTATCGTAGAATTCCGCATCTTTTAGCAGAAAGTGCTGATAAGAAAGACTTTAATAATGAGATTTTTAGTAAAGATATAAAAGCTTTAGCGTATGCTGACAGAAAATTTCCAACGACAGAATCAATCATTGAAGCAATGCAGGGTTTCACTGATACTCCTGACCTGGAGGATGACGCTGTTGAAGAAGAAACCACCCTTGAAGCTCACAGAGATTTCATTCAGGAGTTGGTAGAAGAGCCGAAAACGTTTCAGGTAGGAAGCCTGATCAAAAGAATCTGGAGCGGGCTGAAAATCCCGATGCGGCATTTGTCTCCCGGTGAACAGCCTGTTGGGGGTATTTCGGATATGACCAATAAAGGCGATTTCAGCAGAATGCTTTTGTCTGAATTTGCCAATGAAGAGGAGGTTTTCATGAACCGGGTGGCAAATAATGAAGCTCTGTATATTCAGCGGGAAATTCCGCCCGAAGAAAATGTTTTCGAAAGGGTTATTCTGATTGATACTTCCCTGAAAAACTGGGGAACGCCAAAACTTCTGGCATTTGCATCAGCAGTTGCAGTCATTAAACATCCAAAGGCTCATTCTGAATGCAAAGTTTTTGCATTGGGACAGACTGCCATTCCCATTAATCTGGATAAAGTTGAGGACGTGATTGAAAACCTTAATCAGGTAAGTCCGGTTCTGGAAGTTTCTCATGCTCTTGAAAATTTTTTTAATGATGAGCATACCCAAAAGGACCTGGAAGTATTTTTCATTACCCATCAGGAAAATTTAAACAGTCAGAATCTTCAGAAAGTCATTCATGAAAACAGAGACCGGTTGAAATTTTTGGTTGCGACTTCTTCTGAGGGCGAGCTGAATTTTTACAAGCATCATAAAGGAACAAGAAAACACATTAAGAAAATTCAGCTTCCATTAAAAGAATTATGGGCAAATCCGCCAAAGAATAAACAGAAACAGAATCAAACGTCAGATTCTTCAGGAAGCAAAACAGAGGTTCCGCTAAATTATCCTCTGTTATTTCCAATGCCGGCGAATAAGATTGAGAGTTTTCTGCTGGAAGGGGAATTTCTTATTCTGAGTTCCAAAAAACAGCTTTTGAAAACCTATCTTTCCGACAATTATTACAATAAAAATTATTACGATCAGTACAGGACACACCGTGGCTGCGAAGTTCTTTTTGAAAATATTTCAGTAAAACCTACAGGACAGTTCGAATTGGCGAAAAACCGCCAACTGCATTATATTTTGTGTCAGTATCAGCCCGATAAGCGGCTGATTTCAAAATTAAATTTAAACACCGGAGAATATTCTGAAACGAAGGTAAGCACAGTTGTATCTTCATCCGATTTAAGATTAACTTACTTTAATCAAAAATTTTATCTGTGGAGTGAAAATGCAGAAAGGATCGAAGAGATCAATATTGATGGTGTTATTTCGTGCGAAAGTGTATTGAACAACAGAGATATTAAAAAAAATCATTACAAAGTAGCCATTGAATTAAAAAGGTTATTTACTTACAATGATGATAAGATTTTGCGTAATTATCATCAAATGGGAATTAACAGGTCTTTTAGTGTAGTAATTTCTAAGTTTGAATTGCAAAAGACGGATGAAAGCTCGCTTAGGCTCTACAGAAATAAAGATGAAATGTTAGCTTACAGTAAAAAAATAAAAAATAAATTTATTTTTTCTGAAGGAAGTGAAATTATTGCTGATTCTCGGGGGATATTAACTTTTAAAAGTGCTAATGCTTTTGTTCCTGTTTTTTATATTTCCACTACAACTGACGGTTTCTTAGCGATCGCAAGTGATACGGAATTTGGCGGTTCAGAATATTACTTACCCGAGACCACGCTTTTAAAGATCAAGACCGTAAATCAGATGGAATCTGCCTATCTCGAACCATTTATTCATCAAATTGTAGAATATGGAACTGAGGATTAAACCTTTTCCGAAAAACAGTTATCCTAAAAAAGGACTTTTAATTAAAGGTTCTTCACCCGTCTTATGGCTTTATGAAATGGAAATTTTAGGCATAGATGTCGGTGAAATTCATTCTTTTGCTATTCCATCACAAGAACCGAATGGGTTGTATGGATGTTTTTTGATTTTTAAATCCACTGCACCTTCGGAAATTGGCAGAAATATATACTTCCAAATTGTTGAAGACAAAATAGGTATCCCTGAGAATACCATTTTATATCCTAAGATAAATCCTGAAGATCTGCAAAGCATTAGCTCTGAATTCATTGTGATGCATCCCGATTTTGGTTTGGTAAGACTGACGGAAGAAATAGACTGGATCTCATTGATTCAAAACTCGGTACAAAGTCCGGATCAGGTAAGAACACCCTCAAATGGAGTGAAAATTCCTCAGGATATTCAAAGCTTTACCGTTGAAATCAGCGAAGAGAAAATTCTCGAATCTCTGCAAAAGCCTGAAACGGAAGAAGAATGGATGAAAAACCTTCCTTTCGACCTGAAAAAAGTAATGGCAGGAAATAAAAAAGAGTTTGAAAAATATTTAAAATATATCGATAAATATCCTGAAAGAGCTTTGCAGCTTGGGGTTCCTCTGGATATTATGGGAACTTCAAGAGGTGACGGTTTTGGAAAATTTCAATTCGGTCATAATTGGTGGAATAACATTTTTAGTGGAATGGGAATCGGCCCATCTGATGGAAGCGGAAGTTCCGGTTCAAAGAATTACCGTTGGGTATTTTGGATCTTTGTACTTTTGATTGCCTTAGCCAGAATTGGATTTCAGTTCGCTAAAGACGAACCGAAATATAGAGAATCTCCTTCCGGAACAGTTTCTAATGATAAATCCAGGCTTCCAAAAACTTTATCTTTTGAATCAGGCATCACAGAAATTGATTTGAAAATCGATTCCATTTACCGAAAAGAAAGAAAAAAGGTTTCTGAAGATTATAAGAAGGCAGTAATTCCTTTTTCTTCTGAAAAATCACAGGAATACAAAGATTATCTTAAAAAAGGCGGAAGGCCGTTACCTGAAATTGCTGAAGAAATTGATTCTTTAAAAAATAATATTGCGACATCCAAAGACTCACTGAAAAGGGTTTATAACAAAAAAATTGTAAAAGTTATCAGTGAAAATTCTGAAAACCTCCGCCGGAAAATTTCAGATTCAATGAAGAAAAAAGGCAATGGAATCCCTGCAGAAAAAGGGGTTGTAGAAAGGGTGCTCAATAAGAAACAGATTCTGATGGCTGATTCCTTGGGAAAACGCTACGGAACCATTGAGCCGCCTGCAAAGCCTGATAACAATCCTGTCGTAATGATCGATGGAGATCAACAGAAAGCGGATAAGTCACAAAACATTTCTTTCTCAGAAATATTTTGGTTGGTTGTCCTGCTTATCGGCGCTGTAGGCTTGTTTTCAATGATATTTCAAAAGAAGAAAATGAATATCGGAGGAGAAAATCTTCCCGCAGGAATCAAAATTTTCCTGATGGCTGTGCTTTTTGGGATGATGGTGTACTTATTTTATCCGCTGATTGAAATGTTTGGATACAACTGGTTTGTCTGGATTTTAATTATAGTTGTGATTATACTGTTGAACAGGTTATTCAGAGAAGATAAAACCATTTTAAAATCTGAAGACGATGAATAAACAGAAATTTACCGATAAATTTTTGAGAGCTTTGTTTGTCCTGGCTTTTCTCAAAATCATTGCAGTTTTTGCTGAACTGTACGAAAAAACATTTTGGTCAGTGATGGGTAATCTCTTGATCTTTTTGGTTGCGATCATCATCGTTTTTCTGGTTGTCATTTTCATGAAAAACAAAGAGCAAAATCAGAATCAGGGACGAAGAAGAAAAGCTGACGGAAGCTTTTATTTAGAAAATTCACTCTTTGACAGGATCCGGAATAAATATGAAGATTTAGCCCAGAAATACATTGATGAAAAAGATTACCGTAAAGCTGCAAAAGTTTACATGAATCTGCTTCAGGACAACTATCGAGGTGCCAAAACACTTGAAGACGGAGGTCTTTATAATGAAGCCGCAGTAATTTATCTGAAAAAACTCAATAATAAGCCGGAAGCTGCCCAATGTTATGAAAAAGCAAAGCAGTACACAAAGGCAATTGACTTATACAGAGAGCTGCAGCAGAAAGAAAAAGTGGGTGATCTTTATAAAGAATTAAATGATAGTAAATCTGCTGATTCCTATTATCAGATGGTGGTTGATGATTATGTCAGCAACAGTCAGATGGTAAAGGCTTCCCTGATTTACCGCAAAAAGATGAATGTTCCCGGAGAAGCTCAGAAAATTTTACTGAAGGGCTGGGAAGAAAATAAAGATGCTTTCAACTGTCTGAATAATTATTTTGTAAATATCAGTAATGTAGACGTTTTGAAAGATAAAATTCAGACTCTATATCAGGACACTCCTTCAGAAAAGAAATTAATTTATCTGGAAGCAATCAAGCATGAATTTAAGAAAAATCCGGAACTGCGTGATACAACCAGAAATATTGCGTACGAAATCATTGCTGAAAATGCAGAAAAACACTCTTCCATCATCAACGAATTGAAACATTTTAATCCGGCGGATGAGGTTATTTTAAAAGATATTTCGCGATATAGAACGGGAAGAAACAGGATGTTTAGGAGTTAGTTCCAGATAGTTCTTATACAGAAAAAGGTTACTAATACTGAAATCATCTATTATAAATTGGTTATCAGTTTAATAAAATATTATTTCATTTTAAAGAATTGAAAAAACTGATTTATTTGAAAAATTTCAGGTCAGAACTATTACTCCAAATTGTCTGATTTAGAAATTATTGAAGTAGTGTCTTCGCAGAATATTGATCAGTAGATTCAAACATCAGTTATCGAATATGTGATAGTACAAGAACAACTACTCTAAAATATTTCTAAAAGACGAATTTATTACTTTCATCCGGAGAATATTTACGAAACTTACAACTTTATTAAATAACCTGAGTCCGGGATAAACAATTTTTTAAATAATTAATTTTCAAAATAATGTTATTTTATTGTAAAGAAAAACAAAGAAATACTACTTTTTTGAAACGCTTTCAGGTTAAACAATGCAACCTCGTTCATCAAAGCGATACAGGAGTTTGTATTACCTTGATGAGTTTTACGTCTTTGTGTATTCTAAATATCTGAAAATCATGTGATTAATATTTTTGTTTAGCTTTGCGTTTTATACAACCTTATCCCGAACTGAGGTTAAATAAGAAAACAATTATACAAATTTGATGGCTTCAATACTTTATATTTATTAATGTTTTTGTGGTAAAAAAAAGAATGACTGATATTAATATGTAGATATAATTTAATAATGCATTATGTGTTAATTTAATTTGTTTTAGGGATGAAATAAAGAAGAATTTCAAAAATTGAAGAGACTGGGAGAAAATAAATTAATATTATATTTGTGAAAATTAATCATAAAAAATAAAATTTATATTAATATTATGAACACAAAGACAAGTATTATAGCTCTTTTTTATCTTTTAATTTCGGCTCAGTCGTGTACAAATGATTTAGATAATTCTAAAAGTGTTTTAACATTTGATGATGTTGAAAAAGAATTTTCTTTTAAAACACCTTTAAGTGAAAAATCTAAAAACAGAATACTTCTATTAGATGGTTCTGTTGATTTATTTAGAACAAATTTAATTGACCGGAAGAAATTCTTAGAAATGAATAAGCCTAATGCATTAACAGGTAAAAGTGCTGCTGCAAAAAACTATCGTGTTCAGATATGGCATCCAACAAATGGTACACATACATACCATCAAAAAGAAAATATAACTCTTTTGGAAGGGGCAGAAGAACATGGTTATGATCTGCCATACTCTTGCAGAGCAGGTAAATGTTCGAGTTGTGCGGGTAAATTATTTTCAGGATTAGTTGATCAGTCACAACAGCAGTTTCTTAATCACGATCAAATTGACAGAGGGTTCATCCTTACTTGTGTTGCCTATCCTAAATCTGACGTAGATTATCAAACCAATATGGAAGTTTATTTATGATTAAACTAATTTTTTTTTCTTTTGCTTTGTTCCAGTTAAATTTTTGGAATGCTCAGATTCAAAATATTTCTAATAAAGAGTTTATTACAAGAAGATATAAAAATCTCGATGAGAACTTTAATATCAAAATGTCTTCTAAAAATTTCAATGAGACAATTAATCGTTATCGTTTTATAAGATCATCCATTCAAACTTATGAAGATTCACTGAATGTAGCTTTGATCAATGAATTTAATGATTGGACATTAACTCGTAAAGCATTTTCTAGAATAACTTTTTCATGGAAAAAAGTTGGATATGAATTATGGTTAGATGAAGATGAGGCCAGAAGTCTCGGAGCCAAATATAAATTTAAAAGGGCATATGAGTTAAAGCTCTATGTGGAAGAGGGAAAGACGCAAGATGCAGACTTACAAAAGCTTATAGATAATATCCGGAAAAAAGTTTACGAAAGCTCAATAGATGAAGCATCGTTAACTTGTTCTGTTCATAATTTATTAAATTATGCATATACAAATAATCCTCAAGTAATAAATGACAGAGCAAATTATCTGATAAATAGCAGAAAAAAACAAATAGAAAAATATTAGGAAGAAAAATTAATCTGCGGACTCTTATTAAAGGTAAATACAAATCCACCCTACTTATTATATACGGTGGATTTTTTCATTTATAAGATTTGATTAAAATGAGATAATCAAAAAATTAATAATGCATGATGGTTTTTAAATGCACTATATACTATGTAGGTGAAAAGTTATTTTCTTCCATAAAACTCTTAACTGTTACCGGATTGTTTTTCTGGAAATCAATATTCCTCCGATCATGAGGATCAGGCTGAGAAAGAATAGAGATAAAACTGATCCCATTTTTAAAAATGAAACCTGAGCACTGTAATGCTTTAATCCAAATTTTTCTACTTCATGTAAAGGAACTTTTTCATCTTTAAAGATATAGGGATAAAAATGAAGTCTCACTTTTTCATGATACTCTCTTACAAAATTCTGAAAATCCAGATGTGATTGCAGATCTGTTCCTGACAGAGCATCTACAGAAAGCTGTGCCTGCACAGTCGGAAAAAATAAAGCGGCAACAGATGCATACTTCTGACGGTCTTCAAGTTTCTGTTCCAGCGCTTTTCTGCTTTCAGAAGCCTGGTCATCTCCCATTTGCTGCATTCCGTAATACCAGAACCAGGAAAATGTCTTCTTTTCATCAAAGGCAAATTGTTTCAGTTGGGGATAATGCTTAAAAAACGGATCCATCGTTACATTCTTTGGAAGATCCCATTTTTCGTGGTAGCCCTGCCGCTGATCCATCACATGTTTTAAAGCTTCAGGAACAGGATATTTTGCAGACAGGTAAAGATTGAGCGAAGCAGGAACTACAATCGCAAGCATAACCCACAAACCAATAAGGGAGGAGGCATTGAAATTTGAGTTCTTTCCTAGTGAAATAATGAAAAATACAGCAGAAAACCAAAACGTGAGATACAGCAGAATTAAGCCGGAAACAGAAAAGAAAATTAAATCTAAATTCAGGTTCAGATAAAATAACGCCACGATCATCAGCAAAGCTGCCACCGTAAAAATTATCACAACTCTCACGAGCAGTTTTTTCAGGATCACCAGAAAAGGATTTGAGGTCTGAGACCTAAGTAAGATCCATATTCCGTTTTCCTGTTGCGACGAAAGAATATTATAGCAAAGTGCAATAATCACCAGAGGGAAAAGAAAAATAAAAACAAATCCCAGATCGATATTTCCCATCAGTAAGCTTGAAGGATTGGCAATGTCCGTATCATAGATCTGTCCTTCCAGTCCCAGCATGGTCACCGAAATCAGATAAGGATTAATATCTCTCTGTCCGTTTGAAAAAGCGGCCCATTTATTGGGAGTATGAGCTGACGAAAATTTATTATGATAAAAGAACAGGCCGGTATCATCACCAAAATGATCGTAATTTTTTTCCGTATTTTCTTTTTGAAGTGTTACTGCTTTCTGAATAACATCTTCCTGACGTTCTGTAAAATTCTTCCCGAAATATAAACCTGTACATCCTGCAACAAACAAAATGAGAATAGCGGTGATCGAAGAGGTATTGCGGAAAAATATTTTGAGTTCAAATAAAAAAAGGTTCTGTTTCATCTTAAATGGTCTTTATACGTTTTACAGAAATTTGAATACCGGAAATGCTTGCGATCAGCCAGAAAAACAGAGCTAAGAAGGCTGTCGGGTTTGTACAGACAGCTTCACTTATTTTAGTGAAATGATATTCAAAATCTTTCTGCGAAGCCCAGTTGCTTCGGCTGATTATGTGTGGTTTCTCATGTTCGCCGGGTTTTTCGTTGCTGATGTGTTCAATCTGCAGCTGGTTCATTTTTTGAGCCAGGCCATACCGGTATTGTTCTGCCTGATTCTGGAAATCAGTGTACGTACGGTAATCTGATGCGGTCAGAATCATAGACACTTCCTTTAAAGCAATATAAGGATTCATGAAAGCGGCTAACTCGGTGATGCTGTTTTGATTCTCAAAGGTCTGATTGAGATTTTTCTGATGTCTGCTGTAAATATGAGAGGTGATTTTTTCACCTTCCGCCATGATAAAGCCACCGTAGTTGAAAGGAAGTTTTTTCACGTCATCCACATGATATTTTTTCAGTAAAGAATCTTTAATTTTTGCATAATGAGGATCATCAGGATTATGGCTGTCCCCCTGTTTATTGACATCTTCAGCAATATCTGCCAAAAAAGAAATCTTCGAAGGCGAGGGATAAATTTGAGTTCCGACGGATTGTGTTACCCTCGGCATAATGACAATAAAAAAGATCCATGAAGCGAGTAAGCCTGTCAAAGAAGGTCTCGATCCTGATGACACAGCGGAGACTAAAGCAGTAACTGCAGAAATAACAAAAAAATAAATGATATAGCCCCCGGTCAGAAGGAAAAGTCTCATCACAGAATCTCCTGAAAGCTGCCAGCTGCTTAAAATTCCCCATAAAACAATCGTCAGGATCAGCAGAGGAATAAAAATAGAAAGGGAGAGAGAAAGAAGTCCTAAGGTTTTTCCCCAGAGAAGATCTTTCCATGTCGTATTCTGGCAAAGAAGAATTTTCAGGGTTCCTGATTCCCGTTCTGCCGAAATGCAGTTGTAACCCACAAAGATAATGAGCAGTGGAAAAAGGATCTGTAAAACCATAGCTACGCTCAGTTCACCAAAGCGGAGCATTCCGTTGGAAAAGCTTGCTTCACTGAAGTTGACACTGTTCTGTTTATGGGCTTCCAGAAATATTGAAACTCCTGCAAAACTTTCGATTCCGAAATCAAAAAAGCTGAGTTCGTGTTTTTCCCTGAAGGCAAGATAACCGTAATGTGCCATCCTGTGTGGGTGTTTGTCTGGATTTGCCAGCCATTGCTTTCTGACCTCCTTTTTATATTGAAGCCTGTGTTCGTTCTGAACTTTATAGTTTTTCCAGCCGATAAATGTTGCCAGAATCAGCGAAAAGCTGAGTAAAACAGCAAAAGCAGAAGTTGCCTTATTTGAATATGCCATCCTGAAAGTCTGTCTGGCTATAATTAATATGTTATTTGACATTTGATTATAATTAATTAAAAAATCCTAACTGATTCAGATGGTCTGCAGATACAGCTTCTGCAAATCTGCTGCACTGATTTCGTCAGCTTTTAATGTGTGGATCAGCTCGCCCCGCTTCATAATTCCGATGTGCGTGCCGACATTGACCGCATTGAAAATATCATGCGTTGCCATCAGAACAGATTTTCCTGAATCAGCCAGCTGTTTGACGAGAATGGTAAATTCTTCGGTGGCCTTAGGATCCAGTCCGCTGGTGGGTTCATCCATCAGAATTAACCGGGCGTCTTTTGCAATGGCTATTGCAATTCCTACTTTCTGGCGCATCCCTTTGCTGAAACCACTCAGTTTTTTATAGTGCGCATCAGTCTGTAAGCCACATTGATTTAAAAAATCTTCAAGCTGATCTTTGGTAAAATTGAATCCGGCCAGTTTTGAGAAATAGCTCAGGTTTTCGGCTGCTGTAAGATTTCCATACAACATGACCACTTCAGGAATATAGGCAATGTCTTTTCTCCGGTCGCCTTTTATGGTATTCAGATTTTTATGATTGAGTAAAATTTCTCCTGAACTTGGTTCCAGAAAACCTAAAATAAGATTGATCGTTGTGGTTTTCCCTGCACCGTTCTGACCGAGAAGACAGTATACTTCGCCCGGATTTACTTGTAAATTCAATTGATTAAGCGCCAGATGAGCACCGTAACTTTTGGTAAGTGAAACAGTTTGTAACATAGTTGGTATAAATGGATGAGGGCTCTATCCTGAAGAAAGAGCTGTAATTTAATTAATATAAAAACGTTTGATTGTTAATCAGATCGATAGAGAAGGTGGACCTTTATTGGTGCACGAAAGAAGATATGCACGGCTTTCACCAGTAATAAATAAGGATTTTGAAGCGTTTTTTTTCAGCTTAAGAATGCAGATTTCATGAATTTTTTCTGCCAGGAAATCGTGTGGCTGGTATTTGATAAAATTACAGAGGTCACATTTTTCAGCTAAAGGCTTTAACTGAAGATGACCTGAATCTTTGATAAAATCAACTTTTGATGTCGTTTCGTTTTCGGAATTGTGTTGATGAAAAACTTTAATAAGGTTGGCCTGCACAAAAACAAACAGCAGAAACACCGATATAAATCGGAGGAACGTCTTGCTTCTGTATGTAGGATTTTTTGATATCAACGCCCCAAATTTAGTGTTTAAAAACCTGAAGTCAAAATTTATAAGAGGGTTGCCTGAAATTACTGCAATGGTACGATACCGCCTGGATGATCAGGATGCCCCACAAGTTGTGATAAAGTGATGTCAAAAGTCGAAAGATAATTGCTGATATCTTTTTACAGGATGTTTACCTGACAGGGAAAGAACTTTTATTATTTCAAACTGTTTTATATTTTTATTGAATTTTCTTATCGCAATCGTGTCACAGTAAAAATCAAATTTCAAATCAGAAAAAAGTTTTCGTGATTTTTTCAATTGTTCGGCTTTTAGTTCTCTTCCGATACTCAGATGAGCATTTGATTTTTTACCGTTTCCTTTGATTTCCTTTCGAATTCTGCTGAATAAAGTTCTGAAATGTTCTTTTCCATTTTTATCCGGTAAGGCGAAGATACATTTGGATTGTTCAGAAGAGACGATTTTATTAAAAACGGTATCAAAACTGACCTCTCTCCTGGCAATTCTCGTTAATTTTTCTATTGTATATTTTAATTGCTCTTCATTTCCCTCAAATTCCAATATTGTTATATGTGCAGCTGAATGACAGCTTGCAAATGATCCGACTTTCTTTTTTAACTGATTCTTTAAAGATCTGAAAAGTTCAACGACTTGATCCTGAGGATGAATGACAATTGAATAATGCTCTATCATAGCAGATACGGTTATAATTTACAGGGAGTTTAAAGGTAATACATTTATCAGTTATATTGTGATTACTATTGAAAATTAAAATGTGAAAACAGGTGAATATAGGTTGCTGAAAATTGAAATACTTACAGGTAATTAAAAAAAACATTTATCTTTGCGACAGTAAAATTATGAAAATACAGAGAATACATATCAGCGTTAATCTATACGATATCCCATCAATAAAGGGATTATTCGGATGTGAAGATATGATGTGGAATGAGGCGAAATGTGCTTACTTTGAAAACTTTTTACTGTAAATCAAGAAAAATTTAATCAAAATACTGCAGAAACGCCCCGATGATCGAGGCGTTTTTTGTGTTTTTAGACCAAAATTATTTAGAATGAAAAAAAATAATCATAAAAGTGAAAATAATTTACTCAGCAATGAACAATTAATAAGAAAATAAAGAGTGATCAATAACCCGATGAGAGACAGTCATTTAGGTAATTTAGGTATCTGTAAAATATTACGGACAGAAATTCTCTATTCTAAAAATTAAATTTAATTGATTGGTTTTCAAATAGTTAATTGAAAAATAAATTTGTGAGTTAAAAAATTTCATACTTACTTTGCAACCGAAAATTAAAAGCAACACGTTTTTAATCTTTCAAAAAAACAATTTTAAACAACAAGAATATAATGAAACAATTACACAACATATCTAATCAGTATTCAAGACGACACGGACAGGAGCCGATGGGATTTGTGTGTATTCTTGATAGTGAATTTGTGGATAAAAGGTGCTTATATAAATGGGTCAGCTAATGTAGCGACACGTCAAAATATATAAAGCGCCTCCCGAAAAGAGGCGCTTTTTTTATGGTTTCTTTAGCTTATTTGGTAAAGCACCGGTTTGTGGAACCGGAGAACAGGGTTCGATTCCCGGAGATACCCAAAGTGAAAATCTCATAGCTCAATTGGTTGGAGCATCGGTCTGATACGCCGAAGGTTGAAGGTTCGAGCCCTTCTGGGATTACAAAATATAATCTTATAGCTCAATTGGATAGAGCGTTGGTTTACGACACCAAAGGTTGAAGGTTCGAGCCCTTATAAGATTACAAATAGAATCTCATAGCTCAAATGGTTAGAGCACTAGTCTTTTAAACTAGGGGTTGAAAGTTCAAATCTTTCTGGGATTACTAAGGTTCCGTAGCTTAACTGGATAGAGCATGGGTTTTCTAAACCCAGGGTTACAGGTTCGAAATAAGCATTATTCGTGAATACAATACATACAATATTAAATTCATGAACAATCCTGTCGGAATCACAAAAAAGGTCTATTGAGGTAATGGTTAACCTTCCTGACTGTCGCTCAGGCACTGCGAGTTCGATTCTCGCATAGACCGCAAAGATTCACGGAAAAATTTCCGATCCGACTGTCTCTCGGAAAAGAAATTTTGAAGTGAATCTGCAAACTGGAAAGATAACGGTGGTTGCTTACCCGTCCTGGACGCGGGAGGTCGCAAGTTCGAAATGCGAAGCATTCGTGAATTCCTTTAGAAAATAATAAAAAGGAAAGAACAATCTTGCTTTCCAGACAATTTGCTCCATTCGTCTAATGGTTTAGGACGGCTGCCTTTCGAGCAGTAAATAAGGTTTCGATTCCCTTATGGAGTATAAATGATTTCGTAGCTCAATGGGTTAGAGTATCGGTTTCATAAGCCGAAAGTTGAAGGTTCGAGTCTTCCGAAATTACTAAATGATTCTGTAGCTCAATGGTAGAGCGCTGGTCTGTTAAACCAGAAGTTGAAAGTTCGAGCCTTTCCTGAATCGCAAATAACTAAATGTTAATTGTTTCAAAAGAGAAGAGAAAAAGTTTGTCAAGCGCAGAAGATCTTTAAGCCAAAAACACAATATAGACAGGCTTTTTCTTAACTCAAAAAATTAAAAATTAATTGATGGAGAAGATGGGATTTTTAAATATAATATAAATTTTTTAGGTGAAAATAAAGTTTGTCAAAGCGCAGAAGTTCTTATATCAAACAAAAAAATAAGACAGGCTTTATTTTTTAATTAAAATTAAAATAAAAAAATAATCAATATGGTGAAAATTACTCATTACCCATTATTGATTACTCATAAAATCTGATGGTTCGCCGAAGTGGGAGAGTCGGGGCGGTCTGCAATACCGTTGTGAAAACTGAGTGGGTTCAAATCCCATAACCATCTCAAATAACTAAAATGAGATTAGTTACGAAGAAAAATAAAAGTTTGTCGAGCGCAGGAGTTCTTACATCAAACTAAAAAAATAATGACAAGCTTTGTCTCTCTTCAAAAAAGTAGAATTGTAAGTTAATTGGAAAAATTACCTATTACCCATTACTTATTACCAATAAAAACGATGGTTCGCCGAAGTGGGAGAGTCGGGGCGGTCTGCAACACCGTTGTGAAAACTGAGTGGGTTCAAATCCCATAACCATCTCAAATAACTAAAATGAGATTAGTTCCGAAGAAAAATAAAGTTTGTCGAGCGCAGGAGTTCTTATATCAAACTAAAAAAATAATGACAAGCTTTGTCTTTCTTCAAAAAAGTAGAATTGTAAGTTAATTGGAAAAATTACCTATTACTCATTACCCATTACTTATCATCTATCATTTTTCATTTATCATTGATTCATAATGTAATTGGTCAGCATACAAGATTTTGATTCTTGGAGTTCAGGTTCGAGTCCTGATGAATCAGCAAATTTTTAAATGGTCAAAGTAAATTGAAAAATTATTTATAGACCAAAACCTATGGAGATGGCGGAACTGGCAGACGCACTTGATTTAGGCTCAAGAAATTGAGGGTTCGACTCCCTCTCTCCGTACAATTTTGTGGAAACACATTACTTCAATTTTAATAATTAAACAAAACAAATTCAAAAAATGTAGAAAAAATGGAAACGCAACAACAAACATGGCAAAACATGACCGGAAAGATTTTCCGAAACACCATTACCCATTTGGTAGAAGAAGCCATCATCCGTGAACAGGCAAATGGACACCGACTGAAAGTTTGTGTAGGTTCAGATTCCCACGTTTATGGTAATGAGATCAGTTATGCAACCGCAGTTGTCTTTATCCGTGAGGGAAAAGGAGCGTTTACCTTTATCAGAAAAGAAAGAGAATTTCAAAAAATCAGTATCAAGGAAAGAATGCTTAATGAGGTTAACAAATCCGTAGAAATTGCTTATGCCATCTGCTCTATTTTGGAAACGTACGATGTAGAAATGGAAGTTCATGCGGACATCAACACCGATCCGGAATTCAAATCCAACGTGGCTCTTAAAGACGCCATGGGATATATTTTGGGAATGGGTTACACTTTTAAAGCAAAACCTTATGCATTTGCAAGTTCCAATTGTGCGGATATGATGGTGTAAGAGAGGAAGCAGGAACTGAAAGTTTTTGACGGTGCTATAAAAACATCAGGAATCATCTTCCGGCATCTAACAAAAGAATTAAATAATGGAAATAACAAAAAGATTACTGTTTCTGGATGATATAAGATATCCGATTGAGGTTTACCATTATACAAAACAGGATATTTTCCTCAGAAAAGATTGGAATATCATACGAAATTACGAGCAGTTTATCAACAGGATTTTGGAAGAAGGACTTCCGGAAATGATTTCTTTTGACCACGACCTCGCAGACGAACATTATTTGGAGCCTAATTCTCAGGAGTTTGTCGAAAAGACAGGCTACGATTGTGCGAAATGGCTGGTGGAATATTGTATGGATAATGATGTAGATCTGCCGGAATTCTATTGCCACTCAATGAATCCCGTTGGAAAGGAAAATATTGAAAGCCTTTTGACAAATTTCAAAAACTATTAAAACCTAAAAAAATGATTTTCAAAACATATAACTCTATAGAAAATGCTTACCAAACCCGTGTGATTGACCAAATCAAATTGCAGGGTTTTGGTGATGAGGTTTTCATTCTACAGGAAAAGGTTCATGGCGCTAATTTCTCTTTCTTTACCGAAGGAAAAGAAATTAAGATTGCCAAGAGAACCGATTTCATCGAAAAGGATGAGAAATTCTATAATGCACATAAAATTTTAGAACGTTACAGAAAAAACGTAATTGATGTCTTCGAAAAAGTGAAAGCAATTTACCCTGATTTAGAAACTGTGGTTATTTACGGTGAATTGTTCGGCGGTGGTTACAAACACAAAGAAGTTGAGCCAGTAAAAGATGCAATAAAAGTTCAAAAAGGTGTTGAATATGCGCCTTACAATGAATTTTATGCCTTTGATATTAAGTTGAATGGAACTACTTATTTAGATACGGATTTGGTCAATCAAATTTTCGATGAAACCGGATTTTTCTATGCAAAAATCTTGTTTCAGGGAACGTTGGAAGAAGCTTTGAAATTCCCGAACGATTTCGATTCTAAAATTCCGGTTTGGTTGGGATTGCCTGCAATCGAAAATAATAGGTGTGAAGGAACAATCGTCAAAACTTTGAAAACTAAATATTTTGGAAACGGTTCAAGGGTCATTTTGAAAAATAAAAACGAAAAATGGACCGAGAAATCTAAAATGGTTAGAAAAGACAGACCCGTTCAAAAAGAAGTTCGTTTCAGCGAAAATGTTCAGAATATCTGGGAAGAAATTCAAAAATATGCAACTGCAAACAGGTTAGCTAACGTGGTGAGCAAGATTGGAGAATTTGACCCGAAAATGATTGGAAAAATAATTGGTCTTTTTTCAAGAGATATTTTGGAAGATTTTGAGAATGATTTCCCGAACACTTTCACAACCGTAGAAAAAGAAGAGCAAAAAAGAATCAATAAAAAATTGAATTCCTTGGTCATCGATATTATAAAAGAAGAATTGATGACTGTTAAAGTGTAGTTTCGAAAGTATTTATCGGGACTTACTGTGAACATTTAAACAAATAAAAAAATGAAACAAAATATATTTTTTACGGCAGACCATCATTTTGGTCATGCCAATATTATAAAATTTTCCGAACGTCCTTTTGAGTCTTTGGAACAGATGAATGAAGAACTCATCAAACGGTGGAATGAGAGAGTTGGTGTCAATGATATTGTCTATCATTTAGGCGATGTCAGTTTGGGCAAACCGGATTTTACCAAAGAAACTTTGGATAGGCTGAATGGAAATATCCATTTGATAAAAGGCAATCACGAAGGTTCAACTTTAACTTATCCAAAACGGTTTGATTCGATAAGAGATTACCACGAATTGAGAATTGATGAGCCGGAAATTAAAGAAGGCAAACAAAAAATCATTCTTTTCCATTACGCGATGCGGACTTGGAACGGCTCACACCGGGGAACGTGGCAGCTCTACGGGCATTCTCACGGGACTTTACCGGATGATGAAATGGCTTTAAGTATCGATGTTGGTGTAGACTGTCATAATTTCTATCCGATTTCTTACGAGGAAGTCAGGGAATTGATGAAAAAGAAAAAATGGACACCACCGTTTGCGCCTAGAAATTAATAAGCCAGAAGCTGGATGTTGGATATGGAAGTATTTACAGGTTGTAATTTACTTCCAGACTCCAACTTCAAACTTCCAGCCTAAAAAAAATAAACAAAATGAAAACAACAGATAAAATATTAATGATAGACCTCGAAGCTACGTGTTGGAATGACCGACCGCCGAGAGGACAGGAAAGTGAAATCATAGAAATCGGAGTTTGTATGATGGATACGAAAACCGGAAAGATTTCGCAAAACGAAGGGATCTTAGTAAAACCACAATATTCAAAAGTAAGTCCGTTTTGTACGGAACTGACTTCCATCACGCAGGAAATGCTTGATGATGAAGGTGTTTTGCTGGAAGATGCTCTAGATATCCTGAGGGAAAAATATAGTCCTGAAGATTTAACCTGGGCAAGCTACGGAAACTACGATTTGAGTATGCTTAATGAACAGACAAGAAAATTCAATCTTGATTATCCTTTGAGTGATGACCACATCAACGTGAAAACCTTATTCGCTGAACTTCATCCAATCAGAAAAAGTGTAGGAATGGACAGAGCTTTGAAAGCACTGAAATTCCCTTTGGAGGGCACTCATCACAGAGGAGTAGATGATGTGAAAAATATTGCAAAAATTTTATATTGGTGTCTGCAAAGGGATTGATTGTAAGGGTGTAACAATTTAGCAAGGTGAAAATTAAAAGAATATTTTTATTTTTTTTCTACCCACTCCTCATAAGAAATCACTCCCAGTTCCGGTTTTCCTTCTCCTTCCAAAACTGAAATAAATTCAAGTTGATTACCGTCGGGATCATTAAAATAAATCGCTAACGCAGGCATCCAGGCGAAAACCATCGGTTGGACAGACTCGTTCTTCAGGAAGTTGTAAGGTTGTATGTCTTTAGTTTTCAAAAAATCAACTGAATAATTCAGAATGTCATTTGTATCCGCCGAAAAAGCAAAATGTCTTGTTTGTAAATTTTCCTTTTGCTCCCACAAACCAAGCATCGATTCTTTGTTTTTTCCAATCCATAAAAATGCAATCGGACGGTTTTCATCATGATGAGCAAACTGCAATCCTAAAACTTCAGTGTAAAATTTTATGGAATTTTCTAAATTGCTCACCTGTACATGAGTTTCATATAATCCTTTTATCATGGCTTAAATTTTAATGTATAGCAAAGCTACAGAACGGATCTGCAAAAACTTCAAACTCCTGATCCCTTTACATGAAATGAATGATAGATAGATTTTATTCATTATAGACTCAACAGCATCTTTGTCATTGACTACGTCGAATCTTAGGTTTCCGGAGAAATCTAATTTCATTATTAGAAGCGTTGTCGGATTTCTACTTTTTAGATATTATAATTTTTTTAAACTTTTTATTAGTTAGTCTGAGAAATTAGAAACTTTTTCACAAAAATTCTATCTACGCAAAATGATTACGTAATTAGTTTTTTACTTTGCATCAGAAATCAGAGAGGAAGTGCTCGTCTTCCAAATGTTTAACAATAAAAACAGTAATTATGAAATTTAATTTTTTAAGAAAATCAAATAATGTAGTAACCAACTACGAAGGTGCAAAAGCTTATAAAATGACACCTGCAGAGGAACTATATTGTGCTGTTGTTACAACAGGACTATCAAGCACAACCTACGAAAAAGGAAATGACAGATTGGTGAGAATCCAGTCTCTGATTCTGAAAAACGATCCGGATTTCGTTGCAAAACTGGCGGTTTATGCAAGAAAAGATATGTATTTGCGTTCGATTCCATTGGTTTTGACTACCGAATTGGCGAAACAGACTTCAGGTACAGACTTGGTGAGCAAAACCGTTGACGGAGTGATTCAAAGAGCTGATGAAATCACAGAATTGTTGGCGTATTACCAATTGGCAAACGAAAGAACAGAAACAAAAAAGTTGAACAGACTTTCAAAACAAATCCAAAAAGGTTTGGTGAAATCTTTCAACAAATTTGATGAATATCAATTCGCAAAGAATAACAGAAAGGCAGAAGTGACTTTGAAAGATGCTTTGTTCTTGGTTCACCCAAAAGCAAAAGATGAAAATCAGCAGGCAATTTTCAACAAAATCGTCAACGACTCGTTGGAAACGCCTTACACTTGGGAAGTTGAACTTTCGGTTTTGGGTCAGACGAAATTTGTTGGTGATGAGGAAAGGAAGTCAGCTTTCAGAAACAAGTGGGAAGAACTGATTTTCAGCAATAAACTGGGTTATATGGCAACTTTGAGAAACTTGCGAAATATCTTGGAAGCCAACGTTTCTTCGGATGCGATGTACAAAGTGTGCAACTATTTGTCAGATGAAAAAGCAGTGAGAAACTCAAAACAGTTACCATTCAGATTTTTGTCGGCGTACAGAGAATTGAAAAACATCGATTCAAAATACATCTCATCAATTTTGGAAGCATTAGAAGATGCGGTAATGGTGAGTGCTAAAAACATCAAAGGTTTTGGTTTCGAAACTTCGGTCGTGATTGCGGCAGACGTTTCCGGCTCGATGCAACAGCCTGTTACGCCGAAATCTAAGATATTACTGTACGATATCGGTCTGTTGATGTCGATGATGTTGCAGTCGCAGTGTAAAAATGTCATTTCAGGGATGTTTGGTGACCGTTGGAAAAGAGTTCCGATGCCTAAAAATGGTATTCTGAGAAACGTAGATGCATTCTACAAAAGAGAAGGTGAGGTAGGTTACTCCACAAACGGTCATCTGGTGCTTGAAGATTTGATCACCAAGCGGGAAATTGCAGACAAAATTATGCTGTTTACCGATACTCAAATGTGGGATACCGGTGGATTTACCAATGCTTTTGAAAACTCATGGAGCCGATATAAAAAGATTAATCCAAACGCAAAATTGTATATTTTTGATTTGGCAGGTTACGGAAAACCACCGTTGGATGTCAGAAAAAATGATGTCTATCTTATTGCAGGCTGGTCCGATAAAATTTTCGATGTATTGAACGCTTTGGAAGACCGAAAATCTGCAGTAGAAATGATTAAAAAAGTATTGCTGTGATTTAATTATAAGTAATAAATAATGAGTAATAAATAATGAGTAATGTTCAGAATGAAATACTGTTTTAATTTAGGAGCTATTTCCCGCTTTCCGCTGTATCTTTTTTGTTATTGCGAACAAAGGAGTAAATAGTTGAACTATTTTGCAATCGCAATAACAAAAAAGGATGCCGCTGCAATCGGGGCTAGTTTAGCAATTCGAAGAGATAATTGATGAAAAACACTTAACACTTAGTATGTCATGCTGAAAGCATCTCAACGACTTAAAATTGCATTTTAGATCTTTTCAGGATGACTCATTATATATAAAAACAAACTGATACCATAAGAAAAGAAATCCTTCGACTTCCAATTGACATAGAGTCCTTTCGCTATATCGCTCGGTTTATACGAACCAATGTCATAAATTAAGGGTTCCATCGTCAAACTTAAAATTTGAACAACATTCAAAAACTCTTATAACCTGTTACTTGGTTTTTAATTTAAAATAATTCCAACTGCGTAAAAAGAATGCGCACTAACAAATTAATTTTGTTTCATCAAAAAATCATTAGTATTAAAAATAAAAAGTAAGTGCCGTAAAACAGAATTTCTTCGTTTGGGGACAGCAATACAGGTTCGACTCCTGTTCACTGAAATTTTGTGATTGCGTAATGGTATCGCTCTGTCAGTACGTCTCTGTTTGAATTTTTACCTTACTTTAAAAATAACCGATGCCGTAAAAAAGAGTTCCTTCGACTTGATATTGAACTAAAAAACTCTTTTTAAAAATTGCTCGGTTTTGAAAACTATTTAAACGTAAAAATCAAGTGTCGTTTTAGAATCATACTTCGTAAACATTGGGTCACAGGTTCGAAATACGAAGTATTCGTGAATTCAAAAAATATAATAAAATATTTATGAACAACCCTGTCTTTTCTTCGGGAAAAGTAGCTCAGCTGGTAGAGCAAAAGCACTGAGAGATTCTATATTTTTTACCTTGATTTAAAATAAAGAGTGTCGTAGTAAAGACTTACTTCTAGGTGTAATTTTGGTTCGAGTCCAAACGGTCTTGAAAAAGATTGGGAAGTCTTTCATATTTTAATTCAACTCAAATAAAGAGTGCAGTAAAGAAAACTTACTTCGGTAAATCTTATGATCTTGGTTCAGATCCAAAAAATAAGTGTTAAAACTTATTCGTAGTTTTCTTGCCATTTGCCTCTTTTTAATTTAAAGATAAACAAACAAGTGCCGTAGAATAGTGTTGCTTCGATATTACGACGGGATGGTCAGGGTTCAAAATGTAAAGCATCCGTGAATACATAAAAATTAATAATAAGACAATGAACAATCCCATCTCTTCCACAAATAAAAACTCAATGCCTATTCGGAAAGTAGCTCAGATGGTTAGAGCACGATTGCGCTTTTTGGCTGTTGGCCTTGTTTAAAAATATAAAAGTGTCGTAGAGAAAAGATACATCGTCTCACAAATGGGGAGGAATAGCGCAGTCGGTAACTCCGGCAAGGTTATCCGGTTCGACTCCGGCTAGACATGCCCCGCATTTTCTTTTCTCGTATTTTACCTTTTATTAATCTTATCCTTTCCTAATTTCGGAAAGGATTTTTTTATTTAAAATTAATTATTTCTTGAAAATCTATTTTTAATTAATCCTGTTTTTTGGAGAAAGGTCACTTATAATTTAGGCGCGATTTCAGGGAGTAAAACGGAACTGTTTGATTTAAGTTTGATTGAAAACTCCCTGATGTCAAATGAGTATCTGACTCAGACTTACCCATCAGGAAATGGAGAATCTGTACAGCTTATATAAAAGTATTGAGACAGGTTCTCCCAACGCAAAGTTGACCGGGAATTTCACCTCAAATGAAATTTCAGACCTCAGGAAAGTACTTGAAAATGCGATTAAAGTAAGAGATGTGGTTTTGAAAGTTAACAGACGGTACATTGCATCTGCGGCAATGTCAGATGAATATCGGAACGAATCTTCCTCTAAGCTTCAGGGCTCATACCGGAATATGAATAAACTGATGGCTCAGGTGCAACCGATTTTAAAGGAGGAAGAAATAGCGAAGATTGTTTCAGATCATTATCAGAATGAATCTCAGACTTTGACTACTGGGTCTGAATATAATATGCTTCAGCTGAAAGAGTTGATGGGGATACAGTCGGATTCTGAAATGCTTCGCTGGGACGACATTAAAAAGACTTTTATGAAAAATAAGATGATCAGGGGGTTGGATGAAGGTGACCGGATGAACCAGATCGTGGCTTTGCTGGCGCAATTAGGTGAAGGTCTTGAAGGGATTAAAAATGTTTTGAATAAAAACTAAGTTTTAGAAAAGAAAATGCTGCGGTCAATGCAGCATTTTCTCTTTTTTTTGTTATTGAATGTCATCTTCGCAGATTTTCTTCCATTTCGCAATGGTTGTTCTGCTGATTTTATATTTTTTGGAAATATAATTACTGGAGAATCCGTGCTGTTTCTGATAGTTGAGTATTTTCAGCATCGTTTCCCTGTCATACGTTCTCAGTTTCTGATTATTTTCTAAGCTTTCTTTCGACTGTTTGAAAATTTTCTCATTGAACCTGATAACCTCATCGCTGGTGTTGAGGTTCTTGAGGAGTTGTTTGACTTTAGTGTCCTGTAATTTCTCCGGATATTCAGCAAGGAGAAGATCGTGATAGATTTTACTGTAGTTTGGCCTCATTTTAATATATGTTTGGTGATTTATGGTTGTTTTTTCTGCAGCCACCGATGAAGGGTACTCTTTGGAATTGAATATTCTTTAATGACGTCTGCCTGGGTCATTTCTCCGGAAGTGATCTGCTTAAGAATAAAATCTTTAATCTCCTGCGTATAAATATTTTTTCTGAATTGCGGAGCCCTGTCTGATTTGCTTTGGGTCTTGTTGACAGCAGACGGTGGAGCATATAAAATCAGATGTGAACTGTAAAGTCTGAAAAAATCATACTCCAGCAGTTTTGACCATCTTAAAAGAACTTCCGTATCTATAGAATTGCTTTTATAAACGTTGTTTACAAATTCCTCGTCCTTACTGAGAAAATTACAGATTCTTTCTATGGTAATCTCTTTCTGATCCACAAGCTCTTTGATCGATTGGCCTATATGTATTACTTTGTATAACATTTATAAATAATGATTTATTTTTAAATATTTTTCATTAATCAATAACTGATAAGTATTTGTGTTTTTAATAAAGCTTCGTATTATGCTTTTTAAGGGTTTGCCATAAGCGGATCAATAAGATGATGACTGATCAGAAAATTTATTACTTATTTTAAATATCATGAAATCAAATATTTATGATAATTATTGAATTTTAAACTCTTTTTTTCTAAAAACATCAATCAAGTTAATCAAAGGGGAGGGGGCATCTTTGATTATGGGTTACGTTTCATTACCGTCAGCTTTTGTATTATTTTCCTTTTGTGGTGAATTGTTATAGCTGTTTTTCTAAAATGGGAAATTTAAAGCTGATCCCACTATTTGATTGAAAATTAACTTATCAATACTCCAAATTTAAAAAAAATTAACCAATAAATCACTAAGATCACATTTAATAATTATTAACAATAATTAATTTATGTTGATAATAGAACGTTAATAAAAGGGAATATGCCTATTAATTATGGTGATATTGAAGGCTTACTTTAAGGTTTTCAATAAGATACATTGTTTTGGGATGCACAAATTCTTTCCGTTCAAAGATTGTGTAATTTATGGATAGTAATTACCTTTGCCAATCAAAAAATATAAATGATTTAGTGAATTATTAGATTAAATTGATCTGAATCAAATAAAAAAATGAAAATTATATTTTAAATAAATTTTCAACGTTTTTGTTGTAATATACATAATTTACCGAACCGGAAAGTTCTCCATGAAAAATACCTTCACCCTTTTTGATTTTTCAAAAAAAATAAATTACAAAAATGAATTGCTTGCCGGCTTTACCGTTGCAATGACCATGATTCCTGAGTCGCTTTCATTTGCTATCCTTGCCGGACTGTCACCGCTAACAGGTCTTTATGCTGCTTTTATGATGGGGCTGGTCACTGCTGTATTCGGCGGCCGTCCCGGGATGGTTTCCGGAGGTGCAGGCGCAACCATCGTAGTACTGATTGCTTTAATAAAATCTCATGGGGTCCAATACCTGTTTGCAGCTGTTGTGCTTGCCGGAATTTTTCAGATGCTAGTCGGTGTTTTCAGATTAGGGAAATTTGTGCGCTTGATTCCACAACCTGTGATGTACGGTTTTCTTAATGGTCTGGCGGTAATCATTTTCATGGCGCAGATTGAACAGTTCAAAGTTATTGATGCTGATGGCGCTTCACACTGGCTTCAGGGAACTTCGTTATACGTAATGGGTGGACTGACTGCTCTGACGATTGCGATTGTTTACCTCTTTCCTAAACTGACGAAGCTGCTGCCTGCCTCTCTTGTGGCAATTATCGTTGTTTTTGGACTTGTCCTCGGTCTTAATATTGATACCAAGACTGTTGCAGATATTGCAGATATCAAAGGAAGTCTTCCCGTATTTCATATTCCTGCCATTCCTTTTTCGCTGGACACGCTTCAGGTTATATTTCCTTATGCTGCTGTTATGGCAGGGGTGGGGTTGATTGAGTCTCTGCTGACCTTATCAATGGTTGATGAAATTACAGATTCTAAAGGAAATGCAAATAAAGAGTCCTTTGCGCAGGGGCTGGCTAATATGACCAACGGTTTTTTCGGAGGAATGGGTGGCTGTGCGATGGTGGCTCAGACGCTGGTTAATCTCAATGCCGGTTCCAGGGTGAGGCTTTCAGGGATTGTTGCTTCGGTTGCTATTTTACTGATTATTCTTTTCGGAGCTCCTCTGATCGGAAAGATTCCCATGGCAGCTCTGGTAGGGGTAATGATGATGGTGGCTATTTCCACCTTCCAGTGGGTTTCAGTCAGGATTGTGAACAAGATGCCGAAATCTGATATTTTTGTAGGTATCACTGTTGCTTTGATTACCGTTGTGCTGCATAATCTTGCTTTGGCGGTTTTGGTGGGTGTGATCATTGCGGCTCTGGTGTTTGCGTGGGATAATGCAAAAAGAATCAGAGCCAGGAAATACATTGATGATGCAGGAATCAAGTATTATGAGATTTTTGGACCTTTGTTTTTTGGTTCTGTGACAGCATTTGCTGATAAATTTGATCCTGCAGATGATCCTAATGAGGTTGTGGTCGATTTTAAAGAGAGCAGGATTGTCGATATGAGTGCTATTGATGCTTTAGATAAGCTGTCGAAACGTTATGCTCAAAATAATAAAAAACTTCAGTTACGGCATTTGAGTAAAGACTGTAGACAGTTGTTGAAAAATGCTGAAGCGGTCATTGATGTTAATATTCAGGATGACCCTACTTATAAGGTAATGCCGGAAAAGTAATCTTTTCAGGAATTAAAAAATAAAACCGCCTCATGGATTGTTGCAGAGACGGTTTTTGAAAAAAAAGTTTTATTTTTTCAGGAATTTTAAGTTTGAAATACCATTGATTTCCAGGAAATAAGTGCCTTTGATCAGAGAAGAAACGTTAATTCTGTTTGTTTGGTCTAAATTGCCATTGTGTACTGTCCTTCCGTTAATATCTGTAATTTTATAAGTGTTTATACCCTTTAGAGGAATATTGACGTACAGGATGTCACTTACAGGATTCGGTGCTATGCTGATATCTGATTTCACAGCTTTTATATCATGGGTAGAAAGACTGCTGCTGTAAAGCTGGTTGATTTCTGCGGTGGTCAGAACTCTGCTCCAGATTCCTACATCATCAATACTTGCTGCAATATTTCCGCCTCCAATAGCTCTTCCTATATAGAAAGGCATTGCGGCTGATGTTGAATTAGTGTAGGTGTTTGTTGTTGTGGCGGTTAAGACTCCGTTTTTGTAAAGCTGCATGGTTTGAGCGTTGTAGACCGCTGTAAAATGTTCCCAAGCTGTAGTTGAATAATTAGGTCCGTTGGCCCAGGTCCATGATTCACCTTGCTTGTTGGTTCCGAAAATGGTTTTCGTGGTGTCGCATTGCAAAAGCCAGATGAAATTTCCGCTGGTATTTGATCCGCTCATCATCGCAACGCCTTCTGTATTTCCTGTTTTTTTCATCCAGAATGAAATAGAATAAGTGCCGCTCTGAGCAAAATTATACGACAGTGAAGATTTTGTCAGGTGACCGGTTGATCCATTGAATGCGTAGGCGGAATTTGCAGCTCCGTTTCTGTCTGCTGTCAGAGTGGCACCGTTTACAGTCAGATTATTGGAGTTTCCGCTTGAATCATTTGCGTTTCCGGTGAAACTCCACCAGGCTACAAGCCCGGATGCAGGAACATAATTTGGAGTTTGTGCATTGGCACATAATGAAAACAAAAGTGAAGAAAGTAGAAAGATTCTCTTCATAGGTATAGATTTTAATGGTTTATCAAATATACCTATTAATTTTATATTATCATCATTAATTTTATATTATCATCATTTAATTTATTTAATTAGTGTTTTATTTGTTTTTTAATTTGATTTTCGTTGTCATATTTATGTTAAAAAAAGTTATTTATTTGATTATTGTTTAAAATATTTTTTTTGTTTTAAAGTTATTTAGAAGAAATATATTAAGACTGTCATATAATCAGTTTTAAAATATTCTAAAAAAATCTCTTATTTCCGGATTTAAAATTTTGAATTCATTAACTCTTAAATAATCTTAAAAAAAATACAGATTGACAGAAAAATTTTATCTTTGGGTAGAATTGATATTCAGAGCCGGTTGATTTAAAAAATAATATAGATAATACAACTCAATCTTTTTTATATCAGATAAAAAACTATAACTTCAACTATTTTGAAAGCAGATATCGACATCCGGAACCATGCTCATTTTTCATTTGATCTGTGGCTTACATTGATAAAATCTCATCCGGAATTTAAAACAAAAAGAGTCGAACTTTTCAGTTCATTCTTTAATATAGACAGCTCCCTGGAAGAGATTACGAAAACTGTAAAATACTATGATGATCTCTGTAACACGATCAACGAAGTTGCCGGCGGTAATATTGATACCTATGAGATCTATCTTTTGATATTGGGAGCGTTGAATATTGACCTGAAAACAATCAACAAAAAAAAACTGGGTGAGTTTTATCAAAAAAGTGAAGGACTGTTTTTAGAATATAAGCCGGTTATCATTTTTGAAAACCTTAATCAGTTTTTTGAGGAAATCAGGAATCAGGATAAAACGATCAGTATTTTAAGCAATACAGGTTTTATCAAAGGAACAACAATGAGGAAATTTCTGGTCGGAGAAAATCTTGACCAATATATCGATTTTCACATCTATTCTGACGAAATCAATTGTTCAAAGCCAAATCCTCAGGTTTTTCAGGAAGTGAAAAACAAGCTGAAAAATCAGGATCTTCCATTAAGTAAGATTTTACATATCGGTGATAACCCGATAGCAGATTATAAAGGGGCAAAAGATTTTGGCTTTAACGCACATTTACTCACACACCAAATTTAATATGAACACACGCTACAGTTTACATAAGATAGACTCCGCTCACGAATTTACTTTTTCACCCGGGGAATACAGCTATTTTAAATACGGTGATAAATCGTACGCTGAAAAATTCGCTAAAGAATTATTTGAAGGATTTATTAATGATCACCACGAAATTTTAAATACAGATCAGGAGATTGTTGTATTGCCAAGCCCGTATATGGCAATTCCTACGGCTTCAAATTTTTTATGTTTTTATTTCAAAAAACAACTTGATTTTTATCTATTCCAAAAAGGAAAAAAATCGAGTATTCTGTCAAAGATCAACAGAAATCACACGTATACGACAGATTATGGAAACCTGAGTTTTGAAGACAGGAAAAATCTGATTGCCAATGATACGTATTACCTTGATAAAGGTTTTCTGAAAGGAAAGCTCTGTATTTTTATTGATGATATAAAAATTACGGGCAGTCACGAATTTACAGTGAATAAAATTCTTAATGAGTATAATGTTGATGCTGATTTCCTGTTTTTGTACTATGCAGAACTGACGAATTTTGATATAGATCCGACAATTGAAAATTTCTTTAATTACTATACCGTTAAAGACGTTCAGGATGTTGCCGAAGTAATGTTGAGGCAAAGTTTTCAGTTTAATACCAGAATTGTAAAATACATTTTAGGCTTAGAATCAGGTAATTTTGATTATCTTACGTCTAAAATAAAAAAAGAGCAGATGGATCACCTTCTTGAGCTTGCGATCAGCAACAATTATCATTTGATAAAAGAATACGAGACTAATATAAACACTTTAACACAAACAGAACTTAATTATGGCTATTAACTTACAGAAAGGACAGAGAGAAAATATAAATGCACCTAAATTCACAATAGGTTTAGGATGGGATACTAACAATACTTCAACCGGTGGGGCTTTCGATCTGGATGCTTCGCTGTTTTTGCTGAATGACGGCAAAAAACTGGTTTCAGATAACCACTTTATCTTTTATAACAATCTTGAATCTCCTGATAAAGCAGTGATCCATTCAGGAGATAACCTGACCGGTGACGGTGACGGCGATGATGAGCAGATCAAAATAGATTTGACTAAAATCGATGCTGAAGTTAAAGAAATTACCGTTGTTGTGACGATTCACGATGCAGACGCCAGAAAACAGAATTTCGGACAGGTGAGGAACTCTTTCATTAGAATTTTTAACACAGATACCAATGAAGAAATTTTAAAATATGAATTAGACGAAGATTTCTCAATCGAAACGGCGGTAGAATTCGGAAGAATCTACAACAGAAACGGAGAATGGAAATTTGAAGCGGTAGGTAGCGGACAGAGAGAAGGCCTTGAGAAATTTGTATCAATGTATCAATAATCAGTTATGGATAATCAAGATAACCAAAATATAGATCCGCTTCAGTCGATCGAGCCTTTAAAGACCTTTGAGCCAACGCCGATACCACCTGCTCAGCCAACGCAAAGTTCAGCGCCGGCAGTTTTAATAGACAGAGATGGAAATGTGAATTTAAGTCAGATTCATGATGCAGAGCGTCATAAATATGAATTGATGGCAAACGCTATTGATGAATCTAATCCTGGATCGATTGTGAATTTCGGTTCAGATTTGCAGAAAACGTTAGCGAATCAAAGTGACAGTTTCTTAGGAAATGTAAGAAGATCAAACTCCGGTGAAGTAGGAGAGTTAATCAATAATTTATTGATTGAATTAAATTATGTAGATGTCGATGAGATCAATAACGGCGGCGTTAAAGGTTTCCTGAGCAGACTTCCTTTTATGAAAAAGATGTTGACCCAAGTAGATAATCTTTTTGCTAAATATGATAAAATCACTAGCAATATTGATCAGATTTCGCATAAAGTAAATGCAGGAATCATAACTTCTACCAAAGATAATGCAGTTTTGCAGACTATTTTCGACAGCAACGTCAATTCTATCAAAGCAATTGAAGAATTAGTAATTGCGGGAAATCTGAGAATGGAAAAAGCGGCAGTTGAACTGGCAAACATGGAAACCAATATTCAGAATTTTGCGGATTATCAGATTGCTGACAAAAGAGATTTCATCAACAGATTAGACAGAAGACTGGCTGATTTAAAAGTGGTTCGTTTGATTATGATGCAGTCACTTCCTCAGATCAGGTTGGTACAGAATAACAATGTTTCGATTGCTGAAAAAGCACAGACAATTTTGACTACCACTTTACCGGTGTGGAAAAATCAGCTGTCATTAGCTGTTGCTATGCACAGACAGCAGCAGAATATTGAAGTTCAGCAGAGAGTTTCCTCTACAACAGAAGAAATTCTGAGAAAAAATGCAGAACGTCTGGGTCAGAATTCAATCAATGTGGCAAAAGCTAACGAGCAGACTATCGTTTCTGCTGAAACTTTGAAAGAGACTACTGCAATGTTGATCAATACCCTGAATGAAGTGAAGCAAATTCAAAAACAAGGTACCGAAAGCAGAAGAAAACTGGATCAGGATCTACAGACTTTAGAATCAGAATTAAAAGCAAATATCAGAGGTTAAAATAAACTGAAAGCGTGGATGATGAGGTTGCAATCATAATGTCTCAGAGTAGAAGAAGATTAACAAGGCTTAAACTTCTCTCTAATTTCTTTGAAAATATTGACGTGATATCAGTGTATATCAAGACAGATATCATTCATAAACTGTTTGAAGAAAACAAGACTTTAGATTATAATAAACTCGAATTGTTCCATTTACAGTATACTGACAGTCTGATAGAACTGCTCACGAAGATCAAAAAGAAAAAGGAAAATGACCTTTTGGCGGTAATCAATGAAATCAATATCAACAACCAGTACATTGATGCTTTTGAGGAGAAAAAAATTGATAATTTTGAAACAGACAGAAAATTTTACAGCGGAATTTTTTCAGAACATTTAAGAAAACTGTATAAAGATCTTACCGAAGATAAATTGAGTTTGAATTGGAACGATGTTTTGTATTTTCATAAAAAATATGCGGTAGAATTCTACAGAACGGAAGCTGATGAAACAAAACTGAAGTTAGGTAACGTTCCGTCTTACGAGTATCAGGATTATTCAATTGAGAGAAAATTATTAGGCAGGCTGAATATCAGGAATTTTAAAGTTCGTTTTGTTTGTGGATTTAGATTGGGTCGGGATGAGTATGAATTGTTCAAGATTTTTCAGTCTGATGAGCATTTCATATTTAATATAGAAGAAAGAAGACTGTATTTGATTGATGACGAATTATCTTATCTGGATACTTCAGAAAACGAATCTAATCAGGCTTCGGTGATGAATCAGCTCAGGAGAAGAAACGAACAGCTTGAGGAAACGATTCACGAAAACAAAAGAATCCTGCCGGAGGGTGTTGACGCTGTTTTGAAAGACTATCAACGAAATCTCGAAAATGTAGATATCATGAGTAAAATATTTGACGTCAATGAAGAAACCAATATCCTTCGTGCGATGTTGAATTTAAACTTGAATAATTAAGAAAAGTAAAAGTGAAAATTTTCAATATCTATTTTACCTAAAACTTTAAAATTGTAAAAGACTTGTTTTTCTTTGCTCAATGGTACGCCTCTGCAAACGAAAAATATACAGCATTTTAAAAAAAAACTTTGTGGATTTTGCTTTAAATAAATTGTAGCAATAGAACAAAGATTCAAAACATAACTAAATAAAAAAATAAATATGGCTATTAACTTACAAAAAGGTCAGAGAATAAACCTTACAAAAGAAAATGGAACAACCCTTACGCAGGCTTGTGTAGGAATCAACTGGGGAGCCATTGAGAAAAAAAGTTTTTTCGGTGGAGTTTCAAAAGAAGCAGTGGATTTAGACGGAAGCTGTATTTTATATGATGCCAATAAAAATGCAACTGAGATCATCTATTTTGGAAACCTGAAATCTAAGAACGGTTCTGTAAAGCACAGCGGAGACGATTTAACAGGTGATACGGGGGGTGATGACGGCTTGGATAATGAGGTAATCACAGTGGATTTTGCTAAACTGGATCCTGCGGTTGAGCATGTAGCTTTGGTTTTAAACAGTTATAAAGGTCAGGACTTCGGAACCATTCCTTTTGCGTCAATCCGTATTTATGAAGGAACTCCAACGAGCGTAAAAGAAGTCTTCGCTAAATATGATATTGCCAACGACAAATCTTTCAGTGGCCACGTTGCAATGGTAATGGGAGTTTTCTACAAAAAAAACAACGAATGGAAATTCAATGCGATCGGAGATCCTACAGCTGACAGAAAATTAGAGCAGACGATTCAGACTGTTCAGCAAAAATATTTGTAAGATGATTTTTTCGAATTTAATTCGATAGAAAAGGGCTGTTTTATTCCAGGATGGTAAGAAAAACTGTTTTTTTATGTTTCAGCCAAACTCTGTCAATGATTTCATTTTTTGATCAAAACAAGATAAATTTAACAGCAATACCTGTATCTTTACGGCTATTGCTTTTATCATATAATAACACATATTAATTTAAAGTGGAACAACATAATATTTTAGATCTTCACCCTGGTTTGGTATGGGGATTTGCGGTAACGGTCGTTATCATGCTTCTTCTGGATTTAGGAGTTTTCAACAAAAAAAGTCATGAGGTTTCCTCAAAAGAAGCAACCATCTGGTCAGTAGTCTGGATTTCACTTTCCATGATTTTTTCAGGAGTTGTGTATTGGGTATTCAATACAGACGGAACGGCGGGAAGCCATGCAATTGCAGTTGAGAAATTTACGCAATATCAGGCTGCCTACTGGATTGAGAAGGCACTGTCAGTAGATAACTTATTCGTATTCATTCTGGTTTTCGGTTTCTTTAAAGTGCCGAAATTCCTTCATCATAAGGTTCTGTTCTGGGGGATTATCGGAGCGCTGATCTTCAGGGCGATCTTTATTTTTGCAGGAGTTGAACTGATTGATCTTACCTATCTGCCGGAAATGAATATTTTTGGTCATCCTGTAAGAATCAATGTAGTGATGACCCTTTTCGGATTTTTCCTGATCTATGCGGGAATCAAATCATGGGGTGATGGCGGTGATGATGACGATGAAGATTACAGCGATACTGCAGGTGCAAAACTGATCAAAAGTTTCTGGAAAGTTTCTGACAACTATGATGGAGATAAATTCTTTACCATACAGAATGGGATCAGGATGGCGACTCCGCTTTTGGTTGTAGTGGCTGTTATAGAGTTTACGGACGTACTTTTCGCAGTTGATTCCATTCCGGCGATTTTTGCAATTTCAAAAGATCCTTTTATCCTTTATACATCGAATATTTTTGCGATATTAGGATTGAGATCACTGTATTTCCTGTTGGCGAATTTTATTCATATGTTCAGCAAACTTCCTTATGGTTTGGCAATTATTTTAGCTTTTATCGGAGTTAAAATGTTGATTGCACCCTGGTATCATATCTCATCACCCGTTTCGTTAGGAATTGTGGGGGGAGTATTGGTCATCTCAGTTTTGCTGTCAGTTATTTTTCCGGATAAAAAAGAAGAAGAAAAAGAAACGATAGAATAATAAATTTTG